>JAGOBQ010000171.1 GCA_017999215.1 Thermoanaerobaculia bacterium | reverse complement strand
CTCCGCGAGAGCGCGCTCGAGCTCGGGATCGTGAAGGCCGACGAGTTCGACGCCTGGGTCAGGCCGGAGACGATGGTGGGGGAGACGGGCCGGGCGGGCTGACCCGCCCCGGCCTCACGCGACGGCGCCCCGTCGCGGTCGCAGGAACTCCGCGAGGGCGTGGTCGGCCCGGGCGATGTGCGCCAGGAGCCGCCGGGCGAAGGCGTCCGCGTCGTCGTGCACCGCGTCGACGTCGCCTTCGGAGAGGCGCGCGCGGAGGGCCGTCAGCTCCTCCACGAACGCCCCGTGCTCGGCCCGGTGGGCCTCGGAGTCGGGGTAGGCGTGGAGCCGCATGACGCGCTCCTCGGCCAGGAAGTGCGCGTTCGTGAACCCGTCGAGGCGGCGGAAGACCTCGAGGGCGGCCGGGCCGTCGCCGGACTCGAGGTTCTGAACGAGCTCCCGCAGCAGCTGGAGCTGGAGGGCGTGCTCCTCGTCCATCTCGCGGTTCCCGGTGACGAGGTCGTGGCGTTCGTCGGCTGGCGTCATCTCCTGGTGCTCCTTGGGTCGCAGCGGACCCGATCGTCCCGGGTTTCGGTCGGCGGTCAGCCCGGGACCCAGATCCCGTTCTCGACGACGATGGGCCGTCCGTCGATCGAGACGCGCCGCCCGCAGCCGCCGGGGCGGAAGTCGCAGACGATGTCGACGTGCTGCGCCGAGCGGTTCAGGACGCCGCGCGCGGCGAGCTCCTCGAGCCGCTCGCGGGCGCCCGGGGCCATGACGTCGCGCTCGTAGCCGCCCTCGTAGCTCGCGCCGATCGCGACGTGGAGCGTCCCGCCCACCTTCTCGACGAAGAGGGGATGCTTCAGCGCGCGCGTCAGGCCGGGGTTCATACCGAGGGCGACCTCGCCGAGGCGGCGGGCGCCGTCGTCGGTCCCGACGATCGCCGCGAGCTGGGCCTCGCCCTCGCGCGCCGAGAAGCGCGTGATGCGCCCCCCCTCGAAGACGAGGTGCATTCCCGAGATGTCGACGCCGCCGTTGAGGACGGGCAGGTCGAGGAAGAGCTCGCCTTCGACGGACGAGGCGTCGGGGCTCGTGAAGACCTCGCCGTCGGGGACGTTCCGGAGGCCGTGGGAGAGGGTCGGGATCGACTCGGCGAGGCTCATCGTGAGCGTCAGCTCGCGCCGCTCGCCCGGGTGCCAGGTGACGACTTCCATCCGCTTGCCCGAGGAGAAGAGCGGCTCGAGCCGCCTCTCCGCCTCGAGGAGCGGGCGCGGGTCGACCGTCGAGGCGTCGACGACGAAGCGGACGTACTCCTCGAGCGGAAGCCCTTCGATCTCCGCGTAGGCGGGCGTCGGGTAGAGCGTGATGACCCACCGCTTCGCGAGGCGGAGGTCTGCGAACGGGCGGTCGGCCTTCGCCAGGGCCGCTGAAGCCTCGCGTGCGAGGCCCGCGTAGCTCGACGGCGACTCGGCCCCGAGGACCTCGATGTACTTCGTCATCGAGGCGTAGCGGTCGCGGTGCCAGTCGGGAACGCGAGCGAGCTGCTCCGCCGTCGCGCCGCTCCCCATCGCGGCCGACCAGACCTTGCCGCGCTCGTTGTTCGGCGCGACGAGGCAGACGTCGGGGATGCCGCCGGCGGCGATCACCTCCCGCTCGATCCGCTCCATGAGCGGCCAGGCGATCCGCTCCCCCTTGATCATCACCCGGTCGTCCGGCGTCACGCCGCCGACCGAGTGGGTGACGAGGAGGCGGGCCCACTCGTCGAGCTTCGCGGGGTCGATCGTCGGTTCGAGCACGTGTCCCTCCTGGATTCCGGCCGGCGTCGCTTCGTGCGTGCCGTCCGTCCGGCTCCCGGCGGCCGAGGATACCGAACGGCCCGCCGGGTCGGCCCTTCCCGCCGCTCCTACAGGGGCGTCACGGTCCAGCGCGTCGTCGAGGCGCTCTGCTCGCCGAGGCCGGAGCTGTGGCTCTCCTCCCGCGCGGACGCCGTGACGAGCCGCCCGGCCACCCGGGAGAAGCGCCGGCTCTCGCGCATCGAGACGGTGAACGAGATGAGGAGCTTCTTCGCCTTCAGGTCGAGCGTCCTCTCGAGAGCGTACGGAAGACCGTCGGCGTCGAGCCGCAGCGTGACGACGTCGTCGTAGCGCTTGATGGCCTTCCGGGCCTCCTCGTCGTCGAGGTCGGGGACGACGCGGAGGACGACCGTCCGCGCGGTCCTCCCCTCGAACGCCTCCGGGCGGTCGGAGACGACCGTGGCCCCGTCCAGCAGCTGCCGGAGCTCCGAGGCCGGGTCGACGAGCTTCAGCGCCTCCCCCGGCTCGAGCCGCACGGTCCTTTCGTCGCGCGCCTTCCGCTCCGCCTTCGACCCCGGCTTCGGAAGGAAGGCCGGGTCGAGGTGAATCGAGAGCCCCGACGGCCCGTGCTCGACGACCGCCTCCCCCTTCCGCTCGGCCTTCGGCTTCTCCTTCTCGATGTCGGTCCGCGCGATCGCGACCCGGACCCGGACGGTCTCTCCGGCCGGGGCGCGGTCGAGGGCGGCGCGTAGGTCGGCGACGGCGTCGGCCCGAGCCGGCCGGGCGGGGAGGGCGAGGGGCGCGAGGAGGGCGAGGGTGAGTCCGATCGGGAGGACGGCACGGCGCATGCGGATGGAGGTACGCACGCGCCGTGCCGAGGCTTCTCCTATCGCACCGGGAACGGAGGCCGCTTCGGCGCGGCCGGCGGGTTCTTCTTCAGCTGGTCCATGACGATCTCGATCGCCTTCTCGAGCTGCGGGTCCTTGCCGGCGATGACCTCGGCGGGCGTCTGCTCGACCTCGACGTCGGGAGGGACGCCGACGTTCTCGACGCCGAAGCCCTCCTCGGGAGCCCAGAACGCGAGGTTCGGGGCGGTGACCTGCGCGCCGTCCATCAGGACCGGGAAGCCGAGGATGCCGACGAGGCCGCCCCAGGTCCGCTGGCCGACGAGCGGCCCGACCTTGAACTTGCGGAACATCCAGGGGAGGAGGTCGCCGCCGGAGCCGGCCGTCTCGTCGATGAGCATCACCTTCGGCCCCTGGATCGAGGCGCTCGGGGTCTTCATGTCGTCGCCGTAGCGGAACGTCCACCAGGCGATCGGCTCGCGCCGGAGCGCCTCGATGTAGTAGTCGGCGACGCTCCCGCCGCCGTTGAAGCGCTCGTCGACGATGATCGCGTGCTTCCACGCCTGCGGGTAGAAGTAGCGCTTGAAGTAGGTGTGGCCGAGGCCGGCCGTGTTCGGCACGTAGACGTACGCGACGCGGCCGCCGGTCGCCTTCTCGACCTTCGCGAGGTTCCCCTCGACCCAGTCGCGGTTGCGGAGCGCGGCCTCGTTCGCCACGGGGACGACGTTCACGGTGCGCGAGCCCTTGCCGTCGGGGCTCGGGCCGACGGTGATCTCGACGATCTTCCCGGCGGTCGCCTCGAATCGCGCGTAGAGGTTCTCGGGGGGCGCGAGGTCCTTCCCGTTCACGGCGAGGAGGTACTCGCCCGCCTTCACCTCGACGCCCGGCTCGCTGAGCGGCGCGCGCAGCTCGGGGTTCCAGTTCAGGCCGCCGAAGACCTTCCGGAAGCGGTAGCGGCCGCTGGCGACCTCGTAGTCGGCCCCGAGGAGGCCGCCCGGGACGGTGGCCGGCTCGGCGAGGACGTCGCCTCCGAAGGTCCGGTGGTGCCCGACGGCGAGCTCGCTGCACATCCACTGGATGAGGCGCGTCAGGTCGGCGCGGGAGGAGAGGTGCGCAACGAACGGCGCGTACTTCGCCTTGATCGCCTTCCAGTCGCGCCCGTGCATGCCGGGGTCGTAGAAGTAGTCGCGGTTGATCCGCCAGACCTCGTCGAGGATCTGGGGCCACTCGGCCCGCGGGTCGACGCGCACCTGCACGGCGTCGAGATTCAGCTTCCCGTCGCCGTCCCCCGGCTTTCCCTCGCCCTTCTTCCCGGCGGGCCCGACGGCCCAGGTCGCCTTCGCGAGCGTCAGGAGCTTCTTGCCGTCGAAGGAGACCTCGTAGCCGTCGACCTCCGGGGCGATCGTCTCCACCTTGCGGCTCTTCGTGTCCCACTTCTGAAGGGCGTTCTTCCCGTCGGACCCACGGAGGAACCAGACCTCTCCGGCGTTCGGCGAGGAGAGAGAGGAGAGATCGGCGGGCGGGACCGGGACGTCGACGATGCGGCTCGCGAGGCCGTCGCGGTCGATGACGACCGGGTCGACTTTCTTCGGCTCGGCCTTCTTCGCGTCCTTGCCGGCCTTGCCGTCGTCGCCCTTCGCGTCGTCCTTCTTCTCGTCCTTGGCCTCGCCCTTCGCGTCGGCGCCCTTCTCCTCGTCGCTCTCCTTCGCGAGCGGCGACGGCGTCCCCGCCTTCAGCGTCGCGACGTAGATCGCGCGGGTGACGTCGGCGTCCTGGTTGATGAGGGAGAACCAGTTCCGCACGGGGCCGGCGTCCGTCGAGGCGAGGAACCAGATCAGCTTCCCGCCCTTGTCGAAGACGGGGTCGGAAACGTCGGAGAGGCCGTCCGTCAGCGGGAACGACCTGCCCTCCACGGTGTCGTAGACGTGGAGAGACCGGATGTAGGTCGGGCCGGCGAGCGTGTAGGCGACCCAGCGGGAGTCGGGCGACCAGCTCGGCTGAAGGGTCTTCTGGGGCGCGTAGATCCGCTCGGAAGCGGCCTTCGTCGCCTTCCCGGTCGCGAGGTCGACGACCCAGAGGGCCCAGGAGTTGTCGGTGAGGGCGATCTTCTTCGCGTCGGGCGACCAGGTGAGCCGGTCGTAGAAGCCGGAGCCGGGGACCCGGATCCGTCTCGGCGTCCCCTTGCCGTCCTGCGCGGCGATGACGAGCTCGTACTCGCCGCTCTCGTCCGAGAGGTACGCGATCTCCTTTCCGTCGGGGGACCAGGCGGGACCGCGCTCGTGCGCGCCCGGGGTCGCCGTGAGGTACCGCGGGTCTCCCTTCTCGGCCGGGACGGTCACGATCTCGCCCCGGAACTCGAGCGCGACGCGCGCGCCGGAAGGGGAGATCGAGCCTTCGCGGGCCCACTTCGCTCCCTTCGCCCAGCGGGGGCGGGTCTCGAGGAGGTCGGCGTTCACGGTGATCGGGAGGGGCGCGGCCTTCTTCGTCGCGGGGTCGAGGAGGTGGAGGAGGCCCGCCTGCTCGTAGACGACCCTGCCGCTCGCGGCGGCGGCGGCGAGGACCGGGAAGTCGTCGTGGGCGGTCACCTTCGAGAGCGACTTCGACTTCGCGTCGAAGGCGTAGACGTTGAACTCGCCGTCGCGGTCGGACGTGAGGTAGAGCGTCTCCCCGACCCACGTCGGGTTCAGGTCGTTGCAGCGCCCGTCGGGCTGCGGGACCTTCACGACGGTGTGCGTCGCGACGTCGTAAAGCCAGATGCGCGAGACGGTGCCGCCACGGTAGCGCTTCCACTGGAGGTGCGCGGGGCGGTTCGGCGTGTAGGCGATCGTCTTCCCGTCGGGGGAGTAGACGGCGCGGGAGGCGTACGGGATCGGAAGCCTCGTCTCGACCCCTCCGCCGGCCGGGACGGTGTAGAGCTGGTCGTGCCGGTTGTTCGTCGCCTCGCGCGGCGAGGAGAAGAGGACGGCCTTCCCGTCGGGCGTGAAGTCCTGGACGGTGTCGCGCGACGGGTGCCACGTCAGCCGCTTCGGGACGCCCCCGACCGCCGGGACGACGAAGACGTCGAGGTTCCCGTCGAGCTCGGCGCTGAAGGCGAGGAGCGCGCCGTCGGGGCTGAAGGCGGGATTCGACTTCACGCCGGGCCCCGACGTGATCCGCTGGACGTTCGTGCCGTCCAGGCGCGCCGTCCAGAGGTCGTTCCCGTAGACGAAGGCGACGCGCTCGGCCGAGAGGGCGGGCTGCGTGAGCATCTTCGTCGGGGAGGCGGCGGAGGCGGGCCGAGGGGCGAGGACGAGGGCGAAGAGCGCGAAGAGGGCGAGCGGCGCGGCGGCGCGAAGGCGCATGCGGTCCCTTTCCGGCCGCAGCGATGCGCGGCCGACGGCGATGATAGGGGTGATACGTCGGGCGGGGGCCGTTCGTTCTCGGACCGTGGAGCGGGGCGTTTCGCCACACCGCGACGGCCTACACTTTCGCGCATGACAACACCGCAGACGCCCGAGTCGCTCTCGGCCCTCGCGCGCGGCTTCATGGAGACCCGGGTCTTCCTGACGGCCGCCGAGCTCGACCTCTTCACGCTCCTCGCGGAGCGCCCGCGCTCGCTCGAGGAGGCGGCGGCGTCGCTCGGCGCGGACCGCCGCGCCCTCGCCATCCTCCTCGACGCGCTGGCGGCGATGGGGCTCCTCGAGAAGTCGGCCGAGGGCTGGCGGACGCCGGCGTCGCTCGCTCCGCTCCTCTCCTCCTCGGGGGAGCGGAGCCTCCTTCCGCTCGCGCTCCACTCCGTCAACCTCTGGGACCGATGGTCGCGCCTGACGGAGAAGGTCGCGGGCGAGCGCCCCGCCGCGGGCGACGGCTGGACCCGCTCGTTCATCGGTGCCATGCACGCGATCGCCTCGCCCCAGGCCGATACGCTCGTCGCCGCCGTCGGGCACGAGGGCGCGCGGCGGCTCCTCGACGTCGGCGGCGGGCCGGGGACCTACACCCTCGCGTTCCTGCGGGCCGTCCCGGACCTCCGCGCGACGCTCTTCGACCTCCCCGACGTCGTGGAGATCGCGCGGGAGAACGCGGCGCGAGCGGGCCTCCTCGACCGGGTCGGCCTCGTCGCGGGCGACCTCCGGACCGACGAGCTTCCCGGCGGCCACGACCTCGCGTTCGTCTCGGCGATCGTCCACATGCTCGGCCCGGACGGGAACGTCGCTCTGTTCCGCAAGGTCCTCGACGCCCTCGTCCCCGGCGGACGGATCGTCGTGCGGGACCACGTGATGTCGCCGGACCGGACCTCGCCGCGCGCCGGAGCGCTCTTCGCCGTGAACATGCTCGTCGGGACGAAGGAGGGGGGGACGTACACGTTCGAAGAGCTCTCGGCGTGGCTCTCCGAGGCGGGGTTCGTCCGGCCGCGTCTCCTGCGGGACGGCGAGAGGATGGACGCGCTCGTCGAGGCGATGCGCCCCTGACCTCGCGGGGCGAAGCGGACGCGCCGGCCGACGGGGCGTCCGTCGGCTCGCCTGCTGCGGGTGACGGGAGTCATCGTCCTGTCGGAAGGCGGCGCCGGCACGGCTCTCTGCATGGAGATTCGCCCGCCCGGGAACCATATTCCCCTCCCAAACAGGAGGCGGAACATGGTCGTCACGGCGTCGCTCTTCGCATCCGTCCCGTCCGGGCCGTTCCAGCCCGAGCACCCGAACCGCAGCTTCGAGGGGATCGCCACGGAGATCCGCCGGGCGTATCCGCAGGGGGTCGACGTGGTCGTCTTCCTGCCGGCCGTGCAGAGCGGATGGAGCGTCGTCGCGAACCGCCAGGGAATCATCGCGATCCTGATCGGCCTCCTCCTCCCGGCGGTCCAGAAGGTGCGGGCGGGGGACGGGTCGGTCGTCCCCGCGGGCCTGCTGAAGCCGGGGGGGCGGATGGGGACGCTCCTCTCGCCCTCCCTCGCCTTCCACATGATCACGTGGACCTGAGCGCCCGTCCGCGGCGGACGGAGCCGGGTGCGCGGGCGGGCCTCGGCTTCGACGCCGGGGCTATCCCGCCGGCGCCACCTCGCGCAGCTGCGCGACGAAGCGCTCCGGCTCCGTCACGGAGAGAAGGACGGAATAGCCGGCCGTCGTCGGGACGTGGACGACGCTCTCCGTCGTCGTGACGTAGATCAGGGCCTTCTCGCCGTTCTCGAGCCTCCACCAGCCGCTCCGGTAGCCGGGGAGGCCGGTGCCGGCGGTGCGTCGTGTCGGCGCCAGCGCCGTCTCGGCGCGCAGGTCGACGACGCGGGCCAGCGCTCCGCGCAGCTGTGCCGCCGGGATCGTCCGGCCCCAGAGGTCCCCGCGGATCGTGAGCCCGGCCGGCGAGAGCGTGAACGTCGAGCCTCGCGCCCCGGACAGGGACTTGTAGACGACCAGGACCCCGACGAGCGAGATCAGGAGGACGAGGACGACCGGAATCCAGAGCACCGTGGAAGTCTTCCCCGGAGGGGGGACGAGCGTGTAGACGGAC
>JAGOBQ010000169.1 GCA_017999215.1 Thermoanaerobaculia bacterium | reverse complement strand
GGCGGCAGGCTCCGGCCGATGCCGCGAGCTTCTCCTTCGCCCGGACGCCCCCGTCGGCGAGCGCCGCCTCGATCTGATCCGGGTCCTCCCCCCCGGCCTGGGCGAGGTCGGGCTTTCCCCCTCCCCGGCCGCCCACGACGGGCGCCATCGCCTTCGCCAGGTCGTCCGCGGAGACGCGGGAGAGGAGATCGGACGTGACGGCGGCGAGGAGCGTCACCTTCCCGTCGGCGTCCGTGCCGAGGAGGACGACGCCGCTCTTCAGCTTCCCGCGGAACGTGTCGGCGAGGTTCCGGAGCTCGTTCGCCGGAAGCGACGGGACCCGGCGCGCGAGGACCTTCACCCCCGAGAGCTCGACGATGCCGTCCTCCTCGCCGCCGGCGAGGCCGCTGGCACCCGAGGCGAGCTGGACCTTCAGCTTCGCGATCTCCTTCTCGCTCTCCTTCAGTCGCGCGAGGATCTCCCGAAGTTTCCCCGGGAGCTCCTCGGCCGGCACCTGGGCCGTCTCGGAGAGCTCGGAGAGGAGGTGCTCGTCGCGCGTGAGGCGCTCGACGGCCCCGAGCGAGGTGATCGCCTCGATGCGGCGGACGCCGGCCGCGAGACCGCGGTCGGAGAGGACCTTGAAGGCGCCGATCTCGCCCGTGCGCGTCACGTGGCAGCCTCCGCAGAGCTCCGTCGAGAAGCCGGGGACGTCGACGACGCGGACCCGCTCGCCGTACTTCTCCCCGAAGAACATCATCGCGCCCTTCGCCTTCGCCTCGTCCATGGAGGTGACTTCCTTCGTGACGGGCGTGTCGCGGAGGACCTGCTCGTTGACGAGGCGCTCGATCTCGGCGATCTCGTCGTGCGTCGTGGCGCGCGTCGCGGCGTAATCGAAGCGGAGGCGGTCGGGGGCGACGAGCGAGCCCATCTGCCGGACCGAGTCGCCGAGGACCTTCCGGAGCGCGGCGTGGAGGAGGTGCGTCCCGGTGTGGTTCGCCTGCGTCCGCCGGCGCGTCCACTCGGAGACCTCGAGGTCGAGCGCCGAGCCCTCCGCGAGCGTCCCCTCCTCGACCTTCACGTGGTGCTGGACGAAGCGGCCGCTGGCCGACCTCCTCGCCGAGGTGACGGAGGCGCGCCCTCCCGGCCACGCGACGGAGCCGGTGTCGGTCACCTGGCCGCCCCCTTCGGGGTAGAAGACCGTGCGATCGGTGACGAGGAGCCCTTCCGCGCCGGCCCCGAGGGAGTCGACGCGGCGAGTCGCGCCCCCAGCGGTCGCGAAGAGCCCGAGCGCCTTCGCCCCGGCGAGGCGCGTGAAGTCGTCCTCGGGATACCCGCGGAACGCGGTCTCCCACGACGGGTCGGCGAGCTCCTCGGAGAGGAGCGCCTCGTCGGCCTCGAACTTCGACGCCCCCTTCGACCGCTCCCGCGCCTCCTCGAGCTCCTTCTCGAAGCCGGCCCGGTCGACGGAGAGCCCCTCGTCCTGGGCGAGCTCCTCGATCAGCTCGAGCGGGATGCCGTATGTGTCGTAGAAGCGGAAGACGGCCCTGCCGGAAAGGCCCGTCTCCTCCTTCCGGCGCGCCTCGCTGATCGCCTCGCCGACGCGGTCGGCGCCGGCGGACATCGTCTTCGCGAAGCTCCGTTCCTCGGAGCGGACGAGCTCCTTCACCTCGCCCCTCAGGGTCTCGTGTTCCGCGCCGAAGTAGACCCCGTCGAAGACGGAGAAGACCGGCTCGACGAGCCCGCAGAGCTCGGGCCCCTCGATTCCGAGCCGGCGGCCGTAGCGCGCGGCGCGGCGGAGGATCCGCCGGAGGACGTAGCCGCGCCCCGTGTTCGCCGGCATCACGCCGTCGGCGATGAGCATCGTCGCGGCGCGGAGGTGGTCCGCGATGACGCGGAACGGGGCGTCCTCCTCGGCCATTCCGCCCCGGTAGCTCTTCCCCGAGATCGCCTCGATCCCCCGGATCAGAGGAGCGAAGAGGTCCGTGTCGAAGTTGTTGTTCTTCCCCGTCAGGAGGGCCGTGATCCGCTCGAGGCCCGCGCCCGTGTCGACGGACGGCTTCGGCAGCGGCGTCGTCCTCCCCTCGGAGTCCCTCTCGAACTGCATGAAGACGAGGTTCCAGATCTCCATGACCCGGTCCCCGCGGCCGTTCGGCGTCTCGTCGCCCGGGACGTGCGGCCCCTGGTCGACGTGGAGCTCCGAGCAGGGGCCGCACGGGCCCGTGTCGCCCATCGACCAGAAGTTGTCCTTCTCGCCGAAGCGGAGGACGCGGGAGGCCGGCAGGTACCTCTCCCAGAGCTTCGCCGCCTCGTCGTCGTCCAGGTAGACCGTCGCCCAGAGGCGCTCCGGCTCGAAGCCGTAGCGCTCCGTCACGAGCTCCCAGGCGAAGGCGATCGCCTCCTCCTTGAAGTAGTCGCCGAAGGAGAAGTTCCCGAGCATCTCGAAGAACGTGTGGTGGCGCGCCGTGTACCCGACGTTGTCGAGGTCGTTGTGCTTCCCGCCCGCCCTCACGCACTTCTGCGCGGAGGCGGCCCTCACGTACGGCCGGCTTTCCCGCCCCAGGAAGACGTCCTTGAACTGGTTCATCCCGGCATTCGTGAAGAGGAGCGGCGGGTCCTCGGCGGGGACGAGGGAGGAGGAGGCGACGCGGCGGTGCCCCTTCTCCTCGAAATAGGAAAGGAACGTCTCGCGGACCTTCCGGGAGGTCCAGTCAGAGGGAGTCGTCATCCGTGGGATCGCCTTTCTCTCGCAGCGCCTCGCGGACGGCCGCGGGGTCGAATCCGCGGCGCACGAGATGGTCGAAGAGTTTCCTCGACCTCGAAACGGGCGTCAAACCGCCCGGGAGGCTCCGCGCCTTCTTCTCGAGCGCGGCCTTCAGACGCGCCGCTTCGCTCTCGCCTCCGAGGCCCGCGAGCGCCCGCGCCGTGTCCGCCTCGGCGACGCCGCGGGAGCGGAGCGCGGCCGAGACCCGCCGGCTCCCCCTCCCGCGCGCCGCCTCGAACCGGGCGAGCTCGGCCGCCGTGGCGGCCTCGTCGAGAAGGCCCGCCGCGGCGAGGGAGTCGAGGGTCCGCGCCACCTCCGCCGCCTCGTGCCCGCCCCGCAGGAGCTTGCGCTCGAGCTCCCGGCGCGGGTGCGCGCGCCGTCCCAGGAACGCGAGCGCCGCCGTCCGGCAGTCGCGGCGCGGGCGGCGGCGCGCTTCGTCGCTCACGGCCGGACCTGCGTCCGGACCCGCCCTCGGGGCGCGACGGGCACTGCCGACGGCCTTCCCGGAGAGGCGCTAGGTCTGGTTCGAGAAGTCGAAGGGGGACTCCTCTCCCAGCGGGTTCATCTTGTCGGGCGCCTCGAGCGACGCGTCCATCTCTTCCTGCGAGAGGTCCGAGGTCGACTGGACGCCCTGGATGCGGAGCTTGAACTCGTTCGGGTTCGTCGAGCGGCGGATCGCCTCGTCGAGCGTGATGAGCCCCGACTTGTAGAGCTGGAAGAGCGACTGGTCGAACGTCTGCATCCCGTACTGCGACGTCCCCGCCTTGATGGCGTCGACGATGTACTTCGTCTTCTCCTTGTTCTCGATGCAGTCGCGGATGTAGTTCGTCGCGATGAGGACCTCGACGGCCGGGACGCGCCCGAGGCCGTCCGCGCGCGGCAGGAGGCGCATCGAGACGACGGCCTTGAGGACGGCCGAGAGCTGCAGGCGAATCTGCTTCTGCTGGTGCGGCGGGAAGACCGCGATGATGCGGTTGATCGTCTCCGTCGCGTCCATCGTGTGGAGCGTCGAGAGGACGAGGTGCCCCGTCTCGGCCGCCACGAGCGCGGTCTCGACCGTCTCGAAGTCGCGCATCTCGCCGACGAGGATGACGTCGGGGTCCTGGCGCAGCGAGGCGCGGAGCGCCGAGGAGAACGAGCGCGTGTCGACCTCCAGCTCGCGCTGGTTGACGATCGACTTCTTGTCGCGGTGGAGGAACTCGACCGGGTCCTCGACCGTCATGATGTGCTCGGCCCGCGTCGAGTTGATGAAGTCGATCATCGCCGCGAGGCTCGTCGACTTGCCCGACCCGGTCGTCCCGGTCACGAGGATGAGCCCGCGCGTCTCTTCGCAGATCTTCTCGATGACGGGAGGCAGGAGGAGGTCGCGGACGGTCAGGATGCGGGCCGGGATGACGCGGCAGACGAGACCGACCGTGCCGCGCTGCTGGAAGATGTTGCAGCGGAACCGGCCCAGACCCGGCACCGAGTAGGCGATGTCGATCTCGAAGTTGTTCTTGAACTTCTCTTTCTGGCGGGAGGACATGATCGAGAAGGCCATCGCGATCGTGTCTTCCTGCATCAGCCGCTTCATGTCGACGAGGGGGATCAGGTCGCCGTCCACCCGGATGATCGGGTGCGCGCCGACCTTCAGATGGAGGTCCGAGGCCTTGCGCTCGACCGCGATCTTGAGGAGGTCGTTGATGTGCATGCCCCAGGTCTCCTCTCTTCTACCCGTCCGCCGAAAGTCACTTAGTGTCTCGAGGATAGGCTCGCCGCCGGGCCCGGTCAACGGACGGACGGACGTTCCCGCGGGGTACCATCGTCCGATGCCGTTCGGTTCCGACAGAGTCGCCGCCGTCCTCCTCGCCGCCGGAGCCTCCCGGCGATTCGGGAGCCCGAAGATGCTGGTGGAGATCGAGGGGGAGCCGCTCGTCCGCCGCGTGGCCCGATCCTTCCTGGAGGCCGGCTTCGGCGAGGTCGCCGTCGTCCTCGCCCCCGGCGCGGACGATGTGGCCGCCGCCCTCGGCGGCCTCGGCGTCCTCGTCGCGGTCAACCCCCGGCCGGAAGACGGGATGCTCTCCTCGGCACAGGCCGGCCTCTCGGCCCTCTCGTCCGGCTGCGGCCGGATCGCCCTCTCGCCGGCCGACCTGCCGGGGCTCACCGCCCCCGTCCTCCGCCGCGTCCTCGGGAACCTCCCTCCCCCGGCCGCGGGGCAGGTCGCGGTTCCGGAGTGCGACGGCCGGAGAGGCCACCCGCTCGTCATTCCGGCGAGCCTCGTGCCGCGCGTCCTCTCCTGGGAGCCGGTCCGGCGCCTCTCCGATCTTCTCGCGGAGGAGGACGTCGAGGTCGTCGCCCTCGCCGGCTACGGACCGGAGGTCCTACGGGACGTGGACGTGCCGGCCGACCTCGCCGCGGCCCTCCGATGACGGCGCGCGCCGGCCCTCTTCGGGACCGGCGCGCACCGATCGGCCGCCGCTCCGGGCGGCCCCGGGCGGAAGTTCCGGCTCAGACCGGCGTCAGCCAGGCGAACCGGTCGTCCACCTTCCCCTCGACGATGTCGAAGAACGCCGCCTGGACCTTCGCCGTCAGCGGCCCCCTCCGCCCCGCCCCGACGACGATCCGGTCGACGGAGCGGATCGGGGTGATCTCGGCCGCCGTCCCCGTGAAGAAAAGCTCGTCGGCCGCGTAGAGCATCTCCCGCGGGAGGGCCCGCTCCTCCACGGGGATCCCCATCTCCGCGAAGAGCGTCAGGACGGAGGCGCGCGTGATCCCCGGCAGGGCGGAGTTCGCGAACGGGGGCGTGTAGACCTTCCCCTTCCAGACGACGAAGAGGTTCTCGCCCGACCCCTCGGAGACCCGCCCCGTGTCGTCGAGCGCGATCCCCTCCTCGTAGCCGTTGACGAGCGCCTCCATCTTGATGAGCTGGCTGTTCGCGTAGTTCGCCGTCGACTTCGCCATGGCCGGCATCGTGTTCGCCGCCAGGCGGGTCCAGGAGGAGCAGCAGACGTCGACGCCCTTCTCCATCGCCTCGGGGCCGAGGTACTTCCCCCACGGGTAGCAGCCGATCATCACGTCGACCGGGTTCGGGAACGGGTTCACGCCGAGCATCCCGAAGCCCCGATAGGCGAGCGGGCGGACGTAGCAGGCGTCGAATCCGTTCGCACGGATCGTCTCGAGCGTCGCCGCCCGAAGCTGCTCGAGCGTGAACGGAATCTCCATCCGGTACATCTTCCCGGACCAGAAGAGGCGGTCGAGGTGCTCGTCGAGGCGGAAGACGGCCGGGCCGCGGGCCGTCCGGTAGCAGCGGATCCCCTCGAACACCCCCGAGCCGTAGTGGAGCGCGTGCGTGAAGACGTGGACTTTCGCGTCGGCGAAGTCGACGAGCTTCCCGTTCATCCAGATCTTCTTGACGTCCTCGAAGGCCATGGCTCCTCCTCGCGGGAATGATATCCGCGCGCGGGAGGCGTCCCGGCTCAGGACGAGGGCGTGTCGACCAGGCGGACGAGCGCGGCGACCACGGCCGTCTCGAGGCGGAGGACGCGGCCGCCCAGGCCGAAGGGAACGGCCCCTGCGGCTTCGAGGAGCCGCTCCTCGGCGTCGTCGAATCCCCCCTCGGGGCCGATGGCGACCGCGAGGTCGCCGGCCGGCAGCCCGTCCGTCCGGAGCGGCGAGGCACCCGGGCGAGCGACGAGGAGCCGGCCATGCCGGCCGTCGAGGAGCCCCGCGAGCGGCGCCGGCGTGCCGACGCCGGGGACGACGCTCCGGTCGCACTGCTTGACCGCTTCGGCCGCGATGCGGCGGAGCCTCTCGATCCGGGCGGCGGCGGCGGCGACGTGCGCTCGCTGGGAGCGCGCCGCCGCGACGAGCAGGAAGGCGGCGGCCCCGCACTCCGTCCCTTTCTCGACGGCCCACTCCACCCGGGCGATCTCGCCGACGCCGAGGAGGACGGCGACGCGCCGGGCGGGCTCCCCGCGCGGCGGAAGGAGCCCCGTGACGGAGGCCGTGCGGCCGGACGCCGACAGGAGCGCCGCCGCCCGGACCCCTCGGCCATCGAGGAGGACGACCTCCTCTCCCGGGCCGACGCGGGAGACCCGGAGATGGCGGGCCTCCTCGTCCGACAGGGCGACCTCACGGCCCGGCTCCAGCGAGGCGCGCGGGACGAGAACCCGGGGCGGCGAGCTCACTCTCGCACCGAGAGCGTCCCGAGCCATTCCCCCTCCGAGGCGAGGCGGCGCGCTCGAAGGCCGGCAGCGGCGAGGAGAGTGAGGAACTCGTTCTCCCGCGCGGCGAGCTGGCCGGCGGTCACGAGCATCCCGCCGGACGGGAGGATCGCCGCGAGGCCGGGCAGGAGCGGCGCGACCTCCTCCTGGAGCATGTTCGCCACGACGAGGTCGAAGCGGGCGTGCGCGGCGAGGCTGGAGAGGATCCCCGCCCAGAACCCGCAGCCGTCGATCCCGTTCCGCAGGGCGTTCGTCCTCGCCACGAAGGGGGCGTCGAGGTCGAGGTCGAAACCGACCGCCCGGCGGGCCCCCGCGGCGCGCGCGGCGAGGGCGAGCGTCCCGGCGCCGGTCCCGACGTCGAGGACGGACCGGCCCGCCGGGTCCGCCTCGAGGAGGAGTCGGAGGGCGAGTCGCGTCGACTCGTGCGAGCCGGTCCCGAAGGCCCGCTCGGCGGGGAGACGGAGCCGGAGGCGCGAGCCGACACCTTCGGGCGCGCGGTCGTGCGGGTCGAGCACGAACCGGCCGACCGCGACGGGGCGCTGGAGCGCGGCCGCCTCGGCCACCCAGTCCCGCTCCGGCTCGACCTCCCGCGCGAGGACCTCGAGCCCGGCCGAGGCGAGGAGCTCCTCCGCCACGCCGGCGTCCTCCTCCGACACCCAGACGGAGAGGCGGTCGTCGCGTACTGCCCAGGACGCGAGGAGCTCGCCGAGCGACTCCTCGAGCTGCGGCTCGGAGGCGGGGTCCAGGTCGAGACGGATCGCGGCGGGCACGGCCGGCTCAGGAGGAGATGAAGTCCCGGAGCTTCTCGAGGAACCCCTTCTCCTCGCGCGTCGGCGAGCCGGGCTCCTCCTTCAGGACGTCCGCGAGCTTCTGGACCGCCTTGCGCTGCTCCGAGTTGAGCTTCTTCGGGACGCGGATCGTGACGACGACGTGCTGGTCCCCGCGGCCGCGGCCGTCGACGCGCGGGATCCCCTTTCCGCGCAGCGTGAACGCCCGGCCGGCCCCGGTCCCCGGCGGGATCTCGAGCTCCTCCTCGCCGTGCGGCGTCGGCACGCGGCAGGTGCCGCCGAGGACCGCCGTCGGGTACGGCACGGCCCACGTCAGGACGACGTCGTACCCCTCGCGCCGGAAGAGCTCGTGCGGCTGGACGGCGAGGACGACATAGAGG
>JAGOBQ010000170.1 GCA_017999215.1 Thermoanaerobaculia bacterium | reverse complement strand
CTTTCTGGGTGAGGTCGACGTCGGTCCAGCCGGTGAAGCGGTTCTCGAGGTTCCACTGGCTTTCCCCGTGGCGCAGCAGGACGAGCGTGTACATGAAGGGCCCCCTCGTTCAGGCATTCGGAACGGGGCGCGGGAGGCGCGCCGAACCGGAGGCGGCATGTTATCTGCATCTCCGGGGCCACGTGGAGGGCCCGACATGAAGTCGTCCTCGAATGGGGCCAGCGCATCCCGGAAACCGTACAGCGGGAGCGCGCGGAAGGTCCTCGTCATGCTGACTGTCGCCGCAGCCGTCCTCGACGCGGGACGGGTGGCGGCCCAGCCCGCCTCGGACGCCCCCCGGATCGCCGCCTCGGCCGAGGTCTCGATCCTCGGAGTCGAAGTCGTCGTCACCGACAGGAACGGGAAGTCGGTCCAAGGTCTGACGGCGGCCGACTTCGAGCTCCGCCGGGGCGGCAAGCCCGTCGTCATCACGAACTTCCACGAGGAGCGGCGCGAGGAGGCAGGTGCCCTCCCGGGCGCGCCGGCCGAAACGGAATCGTCCGGATCGGCCCCGGCCGAGACTCGGTCGCTGGTCTCTCGGCAGCCACGGAAGGTCGTCGTCTTCGTCGACCGTCTCTACCTCCCCGAGCCGACCCGCCGTCGCGAGCTCTTCGACGGGGTGAAAGGGTTCCTCGCGAAGGCCCTGACGGGGCCGGGAGACGAGGCGATGATCGTCTCGTGGGGCGATTCGGTGCGGGTCGTCCGCTCCTTCACCGACGACCTGGCCGCGCTCGACGAGATCCTCGACGTCCTGGCCCGTCGCGTCGCCCGGCTCGACTCACAGGCGAACGAGGTCGCCGAGCTCGCTTCCCGCGACTTCTGGTTCGGGTCGCTCGCCGCGGACCCCCGCGTCGGCGGGACGGTCGGCTCGACGGAGATCTCGCGCGAGATCGGCGCGCTCCAGGCCTACGGCATGATGAAGGCGAAGGTGACTGCCCTTCGAGGCCTCGTCGCACTGATGGCGGGGATGGAGGGGCGGAAGTCGCTCGTCCTCGTGGCCCACCATTTCGGCCGGTACCCGGGGTTGGAGTTCCACGTCGGTCCGCGCAGCGCGCCCGTCGGGGGCACCAATCTGCGGGACGGGCAGCCCCTCCTCGAGGAGCTCGCGGCCGCCGCGAACGCAAGCGGTGTCACTTTCTACGGCATCTATCCCTACGAGAGAGTGGCGTTCGCCTCGGCCGCGGACTCCGCAGCCCTGAACCCGACGGCCTCGTCCGCCGCCTACGGGTCCGGGTTCGACGCGATCTGGACGAACGAGATGGCCGGCCTCAACTTCGTAACGAAGCGGACCGGCGGTTCGACGGCGGGTCACCCGGGCGAGCTGCCGCGCTTCCTCGACCAGGTCGCGAGCGACCTGGGGTCGTACTACTCGCTCGGCTTCCCGGCCTCGGGCGCGACGAAGCCGGAAACGCTGAAGGTCCGCGTGAAACGCGAGGGGCTGACGGCGCGGACCCGGACGACGGTGGCGGAGAGAACGGCCGAGGAGCGGCTCACCGACCGGGCCCTCGCGAACCTCTTCGCCCCCGACGCGAACTCGCGCATCGGCATCTCCGTCGAGGCGGGTGAGGCGAAGCCGGCCGGGAGCAAGTACCGGATCCCGCTCGAGGTCCGGATTCCCCTGGGCGCGCTCGTCCGGGTGCCGGGCCCGGCCGCGACGAAGGGGAAGTTCTCGGTCTTCGTCGTCGCCGCGACGCCGAAGGGGGACTTCTCCGAGGTCGTGCGCCGGCGGCAGGAGTTCACGGTGAAGCGCGGCGAGGAGGCGAAGGCCGACGCCTCGCACCTCACCTACACGCTCGAGGTCGAGAGCGAGACGACGGCGGCGCGGATCTCGCTCGCCGTCTGGGACGAGATCGGCGGCGAGGCGGGCTTCGCGCTCGTCGGGAAGCGGAAGGGCTGAGCGCGGCGCGCGGCCGTCAGTGCGCCGGAGCGGCCGCCCGCCGGGCCTCGTCGAGCTGGGCGACCCACTTCGGGGCCTCGGGTTCGGCCCGGAAGAGGGCGCGCACGTCCTCCCCGCGGGCTGCCGCGAAGCGGTGGAGCCAGGACGGGCCCCACTTGCCGACGTATCCGTCCGGGCTCTTCCAGGCGGGGTCGGCGAGCGCCTCGTCGAGCGTCACGAACGTGTAGCCGCGCCGCTCCAGCCGGGCGAGGAGGAGCGGCATCGCCCGGGCGTTCAGGGCGTTCGCGTGCGCGAGGTGGATCTGCGGGATCTCGCGGCCGAAGAGGGCGCGCGAGCGCTCCTCGTAGAACGCGACGCGGGCCTCGAAGTTCTCGAGGTACGTCTCGAGGAGGCGCGCGCGGGCGGCTTCGTCCTTTCCGGCGGCGAGCCTCGCGTCGGCCGAGGCGAAGACCCAGTCCTCGTGCTCGATGCTGAAGGGGGCGACGGCGTAGCCGCGTCCCGCGAGGAAAGACTCGAAGTCGTCCTTCGCCTCCTTCGTCGGCCCCGTCTGGGTGAACGGGTGGCGGAACCATCGGAGCGTCTTCCCCCGGCGGGCGAGGAGCCCGCGCGTGACGACCTCGCCCTGGACGACGGCGTCCTTCATCTTCGGAAGGGGCGTCGCGGTGAAGCCGACGTGGCCGAAGGTATGGTTCCCGAGCTCCATCCCGGCGTCGAGCCACTCCTCGAGGAGGGCGATCCGCTCGTCCACCTCGCCCGGGACGAAGAGGCGGTCCTCGTTGACGAACGCGACGGCGGGGACCTTCCGCGCCGCGAGCGCCGCGACGAGCTCCTTCGACAGCTTCCGGACCGCATCGAGCGGGAGGCCGTAGGCGACGAACGGAAGGTCGTCGATCGTGACGGCGACGGTGCGCCGGCCGGGGGCGGCGGGGGAGGCTCCCTTCTCCGCGAAAAGGGAGGCCGGAACGCCGATCAGGGAGAAGGCGAGGACGGCGGACGCGAGGCGACGATGCGGACGGGGCACGAGGACCTCCGGATCGTGAGATGGGGTGCGGTGCATTCTGCACGGTCGAGGGCCGAACGAAAGGGCCGGGTGGAGCGAGAATGGGGCGCCATGGCTCGAATCCTCGTCTCCGGCCTCGTGAACCTCGAGACGACCGTGAAGGTCGACGCCTTCCCGGTGCCGTACTTCCCGGTCCGCTACCCGTTCTTCGGCGTCGCGTCGTCGGTCTCCGGCGTCGGCTACAACGTCGCCCGCGCGCTCCAGGCCCTCGGGAGCTCGCCTCTCCTCCTCTCGCTCGTCGCCCCCGACCTCGCGGGCCGCCAGGTCCGCGACGCCCTGTCGCGCGACGGGCTCGACGGCTTCTGGGTCCGCGACGGGGCCCGGGAGACGGCGCAGTCGGTCGTCCTCTACGACGGGGAAGGGCGGCGGCAGATCCACGTCGACCTGAAGGACGTCCAGGAGCGGAGCTATCCGCAGGAGCTCTTCGTCCAGGCGCTCGCCGCGTCCGACGCGGCGGCCCTCTGCAACGTCAACTTCTCCCGGCCCTTCCTCTCCGCGGCGCGGTCCGCCGGGAAGCTCGTCGCGACGGACGTCCACGCCCTCTCCTCTCTCGACGACCCGTACAACGCCGACTTCCTCCGCGCCGCGCAGGTCGTCTTCCTGAGCGACGACGCGCTCCCCGTCCCGGCGGAGGAGTTCGCCCGCGAGCTCGGGGCGCGGTTCTCTCCGGAGGTCGTCGTCGTCGGGTTGGCGGCGAGAGGCGCCCTCCTCCACCTCCCCTCCGAGGGGACCGTGGAGAGGGTCCCGGCGGTGCGGACGCGCTCCGTGGTCTCCACCGTCGGCGCGGGAGACGCCCTCTTCTCGGCGTTCCTCGACGGCTACGTGAGGGAGCGTGACGCGCGGGCGGCGCTCCGGCGCGCCGTCGTCTTCGCTTCCTGGAAGCTCGGGGCCGCCTCGGCGGCGGAGGGCTTCCTCGGGGCCGAGCCGCTCCGGCAGCTCGTCGCCTCGGACCCGGAGCCGTACGAGCCGTAGGCGAGCGTCCGCGTGCGGAGGGCGCGGGCCGCGCCGGCGGGTCAGACCGACCCGAGGAGCGGCTCGTCGGCGGAGCGAATGTCGGAGGCGGGGAGGCCGCCGGGGAAGCGGTCCCGCGCCTTCTCGAGCGCCTCGGCGGCCACCTCGAGGTGCGTCACCCGGCTCTCGCGGTAGAACGCCTGCGCTTCGGCCGAGAGCTTCGGCTGGCCGTGGAGCGGCTTGTCGCTGACGCAGAGGAGGGCGGCCGTCGGGATCCGGTAGCGGAAGCCGTTCGCGGCGACGGTCGCCGATTCCATGTCGACGGCGACGCTCCGGCTCGCGCGGATCGCGGCGAGAGCGCCCGCCTGGTTGAACTCCCAGTTCCGGTTCGAGGTCGTGAAGACGGTCCCCATCCGGTAGGAGAGGCCGCGCGCCTCCATCTCCTCGAGGAGGAGCGCGTTCAGGAAGTGGTTCGAGGCGACCGGGACGCTCGTCGGGAGGACGTCGTCGAGGATCCGGTCGTCGCGCATGTAACCGGTCGCGAGGACGAGGTCGCCGACCTCCTGGTGGTTCCGGAGGCCGGCGCAGTGGCCCACCATCAGGACGGCGTCGGGGCGGAGGACGGCGACGTGGTCGGTGATCGTCTTCGCGTTCGACGGGCCGACGCCGATGTTCACGAGCGTCAGCCCCGCGCTGCCGGGGAGCTCGTGGTGCCACGCCGGCATCTGGACGCTCCGCGCCGGGCCGACGGCCCCGGGGTAGCGGGCGCGGAACGCCTCGGCGTGCATCTCGTAGTTCGTGAAGAGGACGTGCCGCTGGAACCGCTCCGCGGGCGTGCCGGTGTAGTGCTCGAGGCGGTTCAGGGAGAGGTCGATCCTCTCGGCGCGGAAGAGGAAGAGCTTCTTCTGCCGGAGGTCCCAGGCCTCCTCGTCGAGGCTCTCGAAATGCGCGGGGTCGTCGAACGGGACCCGCTCCCGCGACCCGCCGACGGTGACCTTCGCGCCGGCCGACGCGAGCTTCCCGAGCTCCCTCTCGAGGTACCACCGGACCGCCCGGGGGCGTGCGAACTCGCCGCGAAGGAGGGGGTTGTGGCGGGACCAGGGGCGGTCCACCACCACCAGCGGGTAGAGGCCCTCGTCCCAGGTCTCCTCCACGGCGTCGCAGAGGGACCCGACGAGCGGAGTCCGATCCGCCTCGGGAGAGAGGGCGGCGAAATCGACGACGCGCTCCATGAAACGCTCAGATTACCGGAGACGCCGTCTCTCCGCACGCCGGCGCCGCGAAGGACGCCCCGGCAGCCCGCGCCCCCTAGGAGTACGATTCCTCCCCCTTCCGACCGGAAGGAGTACCGAGGAGGCACATGTCCAAGCGTTTTTCGGACCTCGATCAAAGGAGGCGGGAGCTTCTTCTGGGCGGCGGGGCCGAGAAGATCGAGAAGCAGCACCGCCAGGGGAAGCTGACCGCGCGCGAGCGCCTCGGCCTCCTCCTCGACCCCGAGAGCTTCGTGGAGTTCGGCCTCTGGGCCCAGGAGGACAACGGCGAGCCGGGCGCGAAGGTCCTCGCCGCCGAGGGCGTCGTGACCGGCAAGGGGTGGGTGGACGGCCGCGCCGTCTACGCCTTCTCCCAGGACTTCACCGTCAGCGGCGGCTCCGTCGGCAAGGTGCACGCCGCGAAGATCTGCGAGTGCCTGCGCGGGGCGCTCCGGACCGGTCTCCCCGTCGTCGGCTTCAACGACTCGGGGGGCGCCCGGATCCAGGAGGGGGTCGAGGCCCTCTCCGGCTACGGCCAGATCTTCTACACGAACACGCTCCTCTCCGGCGTCGTCCCGCAGATCAGCGTCATCGCGGGCCCCTGCGCCGGCGGCGCGGCCTACTCGCCGGCCCTCACCGACTTCATCGTCATGGTGGAGGAGAGCGCGAAGATGTTCATCGCCGGGCCCGACGTCATCAAGGCGGCGACCGGCGAGGTCATCACCGACGAGGCGCTCGGCGGGGCGAAGGTCCACTCCGAGGTCTCCGGGAACATCCACTTCGCCGCGCCCGACGAGCGGACGGCCGTCGCGATCGTGAAGAGGCTCCTCTCCTACCTGCCGTCGAACAACCTCGAGTCGCCCCCCGACCTCCCGTTCGACCAGCCGCTCGTCGACGACGAGGCGATGGACGAGCTCGTCCCCGAGGACCCGCGAAAGGCCTACGACGTGAGGGAGGTCATCGGGCGCCTCGTCGACCCGGGCTCGTTCCTCGAGGTCCAGGAGGCCTTCGGCCGGAGCATCGTCAACGGCTTCGGGCGGCTCGGCGGGATGGTCGTCGGAATCGTGGCGAACCAGCCGATGCACCTCGCGGGCTCGCTCGACATGGACGCTTCCGACAAGGCGGCCCGCTTCGTCCGCACCTGCAACATCTTCAACATCCCGATCGTCACGCTCGTCGACGTCCCCGGGTTCCTGCCGGGCGTCGCGCAGGAGCACGGCGGGATCATCCGGCACGGCGCGAAGATGCTCTTCGCGTACTCGGCCGCGACGGTCCCGAAGATGACGGTCATCCTGCGGAAGGCCTACGGCGGCGCCTACCTCGCGATGTGCTCGAAGGACCTCGGGGCCGACTCGGTCCTCGCCTGGCCGACGGCCGAGATCGCCGTCATGGGGCCGGAAGGGGCCGCGCGGATCCTCCACCGCCGGGAGCTCGAGGCCGCGAAGACCGCCAAGGACAAGAGCCACCTCCTCGCCGAGAAGGTCGCCGAGTACCGGAAGCTCCACGCGAACCCCTACCGTGCCGCGGCCGCGCTCTACGTCGACGACGTGATCCGGCCGTCCTGGACGCGGCGGCTCCTCATCGAGCGCCTCGTCACGCTGCGGGCCAAGCGCGACCAGCGCCCGCAGAAGAAGCACGGCAACATCCCGATGTAGGAGGCGCCGATGTCGCCCGGAGTCGTCGCCCTCGTCTGCTTCAGCGTCGTGATGTGCGTCATGGCGCTCCTCGTCGGCGTCCTCTACGCCTTCCAGTTCGTGACCCGAAGGCAGGCCGCCGCGAAAGCCGCCGCCGCACCGCCCGTCCTTCCCGAGGACGGCTTCACGCCCGAGCTCGTGGCGGTCCTCGCCGCGGCGGCGACCGCCGCGCTCGGGAAGTCCGTCGTCGTCCGCCGAATCAACGTCCTCCGTCCCACCGGCCAGGAGAACTGGTCGCGGGTCGGACGGATCGACATCCTGAGGTCCCACAGGCTGGACCCGAAGAGATAGAGATGAAGAAGCTCCGCATCACCGTCAGTGGCAAGGTCTACGACGTCGAGGTCCAGGTCCTCCAGGACGACGAGGCGATCGGCTCGGCCGCGACCCTCCCGTACCCGGGCGCGGCGACGGCTCCGATGACCGAGGCCGCGCGGCCCGCCCCCGCTCCCGCCCCGGCTCCGGTCGCCGGCGGCGCCGGCGACCCGAACGTCATCGCCTCGCCGATCGCCGGCACCGTCCAGAAGGTCTTCGTGACGAAGGGAATGCACGTCGAGGGGAAGACCCCCGTCGTCCTCCTCGACGCGATGAAGATGGACACCTACATCTACGCCCCGCGCAGCGGGACGATCGCGGAGGTCTGCGTGGAGGCGGGCGCGTCCGTCCAGGTGCGCGACCCCCTCATCCGCTACGCCCCGGAGGGGTGACGTGGAGAAGCTGCTCGCGCAGACCGGCTTCCTCGCGCTGACGTGGCGCGAGGGGGTGATGATCGCGGTCGCGTTCCTCCTCCTCTGGCTCGCGATCAGGAAGGAGTTCGAGCCGCTCCTCCTCGTCCCGATCGGGTTCGGGGCGCTGATGACGAACCTCCCCCTGAACGGCCTGATGAACCTCCCGGCCGACGGCGCGCCGGGCGGTCTCTTCCACTACCTCTTCCAGGGGGTCGAGCTCGAGATCTTCCCGCCGCTCATCTTCCTCGGCCTCGGGGCGCTCACCGACTTCGGGCCGCTCCTGGCGAACCCGAAGACGTTCCTCCTCGGCGGCGCCGCCCAGCTCGGCGTCTTCGGGACGTTCCTCGCGGCGAACCAGCTCGGGTTCACGCCGCAGGAGTCGGGCGCGATCGGGATCATCGGGGGCGCCGACGGGCCGACGTCGATCTACCTGACGATCAAGCTCGCGCCCCACCTCCTCGGCGCGATCGCCGTCTCGGCCTACTCCTACATGG
>JAGOBQ010000168.1 GCA_017999215.1 Thermoanaerobaculia bacterium | reverse complement strand
TCCGTCCCCGTTCCGGAGGACGCCGACGATCCCCGTCCCTCCGACCCCCTCGGTCACCTCGAAACCGAGGGCCCGCAGGCGCCCGGCCAGCTTCGCGGCGGTCGCCGTCTCCTGCATCGAGAGCTCCGGCGAGGCGTGGAGCTCGCGGTAGAGCTCTCCGAGGTGTTCCGACTCCCCGGCGAGCGGCGCGAGGGCCGAGAGGACGCGCGGCGCAGGGGGAGCCGCGAGGGCGGGAACGGCGAGGCCGGCGACGAGGGCGGCGGCGGCAGGGCGCATCGGATCCTCCATGGAGACTCTCCCGCCGCCGACTATAGTGGAGGGGTGAGCCCCGAGACTCCCGTCTGGGTCCGCGACGCCGTCTTCTACCAGGTCTTCCCCGACCGGTTCGCGCGGAGCGAGCGCGTGCCGAAGCCGGGGAACCTCGAGCCGTGGGACTCCCCGCCGACGCCGCACGGCTTCAAGGGGGGCGACCTCCTCGGCCTCGCCGAGAAGCTCGACGACCTCGCGGCGCTCGGCGTCACGGCTCTCTACCTCAACCCCGTCTTCGCCTCGGCGGCGAATCACCGCTACCACACCTGGGACTACCACCAGGTCGACCCGATCCTCGGCGGGAACGAGGCGCTGCGCGAGCTCCTCGACGCGGCGCACGCCCGCGGCATGCGGGTCGTCCTCGACGGCGTCTTCAACCACGTCGGGCGCGGCTTCTTCGCGTTCCACAGCGTCCTCGAGAACGGCGCCGACTCCCCCTACCTCGACTGGTTCCACCTCGACGTCGAGCGCCTGCGGGACGGCCGGCCCCTCGGCGCCTACGCCGAGCCGAAGCTCCTCCGCCGCTCGAAGCGCCCGAAGCCCGCGTTCGAGGAGCTCGGGTACTCGGCCTGGTGGGACTGCCCCGCCCTCCCGAAGCTCGACACGAGGACGCGCGCCGTCCGCGAGTACCTCTGGGATGTGGCGGAACGCTGGGTCCGGTTCGGGATCGACGGCTGGCGGCTCGACGTCCCGGCGGAGATCGACGACGACGAGTTCTGGCGCGAGCTGCGCCGGCGGGTGAAGCGCGCGAACCCCGAGGCCTACCTCGTCGGCGAGATCTGGCACGACGCCCGTCGGTGGCTCGCGGGCGACCAGTTCGACGCGACGATGAACTACCCTCTCGCGAAGGCGGCGCTTGGCTTCTTCCTCCCGGAGCTGGAGACGGACGCCCTCCGGTCGGTCGGCGGCTACCGGGACGTCGTCGAGCTCGACGCGGCGGCCTTCGCCGCCGAGGTCGAGCGGGTCCTCGCGCTCTACCACCCGGCGGTCCGGGACGCTCAGCTCAACCTGATCGGGAGCCACGACACGCCCCGCTTCCTGACGCTCGCCGGCGGGGAGCTGGCCGCGCTCGAGATGGCCTTCCTCTTCCTCTTCACCCTCCCGGGGGCCCCCTGCATCTACTACGGCGACGAGATCGGCCTCGAGGGGGGGCCCGACCCCGACTGCCGGCGGACCTACCCGTGGGACGAGGGCTCGTGGGACCACGTCCTGCGCGAGCAGGTCCGGCGCCTCGCCGCGCTCCGCCGCGCCCACCCCGCGCTCCGCCGCGGCTCGTTCCGCACGATCCTCGCCGAGGACGCGATCGTCTCCTACGTCCGGGAGGAGGAGGGCGGCGACGCGGTCGTCGTCGCGTTCAACGTCTCGCGCGAGGAACGGCGCGTCGACCTCCCGGTCGGAGCGCTCCCGGAACGCCTCCTCGACGCGGCCACCGGCGACGACCTCGTCGTGACCGACGGGGAGCTGCGCGGGATCGATCTCCCCGGCCGCTCGGGCCGCGCGTTCGTCACGCCTCCGGCCGCCTGAGTCCCCCTCCCGGTCGCCGCGTCGTTCCCGGCGGGGCGTTTCGCCCCGGATCGGGTCATTCCGGGCGCGAGACATGATGTGTTTGCATCACGCCGACCCAACCCTCCGTAATTGCGACGAAAATGCAGAAATCGCGCAACGCGAGTTCATTTCTTCGTTTATCGAAACGAGTCCCGGATCCGGGATTCTGAAGATCCGCGGCCAATCCGGCCCATTCCTGACCTGAATTGAGGCGTCTGGAGGATGGTGCTGCGCTGCAACGGGAAGGAACATGCGCGCCGGATCAGGCAGCAGGAGCCGTGCCGCCGCCAGGGGGCCGCGTGTCGGGAGAGAGCCAGGGAGCCATGCACCTCGGGGAGGCGTCTCGACGCCTTTGTGGAGATCCGTGTGGCCTCTCCGGCGCCGCGTCCGCTCCGCCCCGGCGACGCCTCCCGGACCCGGCTCCGGACCTTCCGCGGCGAACGCAGTGAAACAGGATGGGAGATCGATGAGCGACACCGTTCGGTACGACGATCGAACCCCGCGGCTCTTCTTCCTCGCCGCGATCTTCTGGGCCGTGGTCGGGATGCTCGTCGGCGTCCTGGTTGCCGCGATGCTCTTCCTGCCGGAGCTGAACCTCGCGCCGTACCTCACGTTCGGGAGGCTCCGCCCGCTCCACACGAACGCGGTCATCTTCGCGTTCGTCGGGAACATGATCTTCGGCGGGACCTACCACTCGATGCAGCGGCTGCTGAAGGCCCGCCTCTTCAGCGACACCCTGTCGAAGATCCACTTCTGGGGGTGGCAGCTCCTGATCGTCGCCGGCGCGGTCGCGCTCGTCGGCGGCGTGACTCAGGCGAAGGAGTACGCCGAGCTCCCGTGGGTCCTCGACGTCGTCATCACGTTCCTCTGGGTCGTCTTCGCGGTCAACTTCTTCGGGACGATCGCCCGCCGCCGCGAGGAGCACCTCTACGTCGCGATCTGGTTCTACATCGCGACGATCGTCGCGATCGCGATCCTCCACATCGGCAACAGCGCCGCGGTCCCCTACTCCTGGCTCGGGAGCTACCCGGCCTACGCGGGCGTCAAGGACGCCCTGATGCAGTGGTGGTACGGCCACAACGCCGTCGCCTTCTTCCTGACGACGCCCTACCTCGGGCTCATGTACTACTACCTGCCGAAGGCGGCCGAGCGCCCGGTCTTCAGCTACAAGCTCTCGATCATGCACTTCTGGTCGCTGGTCTTCGTCTACATCTGGGCGGGGCCGCACCACCTCCACTACACGGCGCTCCCCGAGTGGGCCTCGACGCTCGGGATGCTCTTCTCGCTCATCCTCTGGATGCCCTCCTGGGGCGGCATGGTGAACGGCCTCCTGACGCTCCGCGGGGCGTGGAACAAGCTCCGCGACGACCCGGTCCTGAAGTTCCTCGTCGTCGCCGTGACCTACTACGGCATGGCGACGTTCGAGGGGCCGATGATGTCGATCAAGTCGGTGAACGCGGTCTCGCACTACACCGACTGGACGATCGGCCACGTCCACGCCGGGACGCTCGGCTGGAACTCCTTCCTCTCGTTCGGGATCCTCTACTGGATCGTCCCCCGCCTCTGGAAGACGGAGCTCTTCTCGAAGAAGCTCGCCACGGCGCACTTCTGGATCGGGACGATCGGGCTGATCCTCTACCAGGTCTCGATGTGGGTCGCCGGCATCACCCAGTGGGCGATGTGGCGCGCTTTCGAGCCCGACGGCCGCCTCGTCTACCCCGACTTCATCGAGACCGTCCTCCGGATCGTCCCGATGTACTGGGTCCGGCTCGTCGGCGCGCTTCTCTTCTTCGCCGGCCTCCTCGTCATGCTCTACAACCTCGTCCGGACGATGAGGAACGCGCCCGCCGGCTTCGACGAGGAGCCCGAGGTGAAGGCGCCCCCCCTCGTCGTCGACCGCTCGGCCCCCGGCGCGACGACGGCCCCCGGGACGTGGGACCACGCGTTCTACCGCCTCCAGCACGTGATCCGGCACGGCGTCCACCGCGCGATCGAGGGGCGCGTCGTCCTCCTGACGGTGATGACGGCCCTCGCGCTCTCCGTCGGCTCCCTCGTCGAGGCGATCCCGATGTTCTTCGACGAGAGCAACGTGAAGACGATCGCGAGCGTGAAGCCCTACACGCCGCTCGAGCTCCTCGGGCGCGACATCTACGTCCGCGAGGGCTGCTACAACTGCCACTCGCAGATGGTCCGCCCGTTCCGGCACGAGACGGAGCGGTACGGCGAGTACTCCAAGGCGGGCGAGTTCGTCTACGACCACCCGTTCCAGTGGGGGTCGAAGCGGACGGGTCCCGACCTGCACCGCGTGGGCGGGAAGTACCCGTCGCTCTGGCACGTCCGGCACATGGACCAGCCGCGCTCCATGACGCCGGGCTCCGTCATGCCGCGCTACCCGCACCTCCTGAAGGACCCGATCGACGACGCGCTCGTCGAGGCGAAGATGCGTGCGATGCGCACCGTCGGGGTCCCGTACTCGGACGGCGAGATCGCGATGGCGAAGGCGGCGATCGCCGCCCAGGCGCAGGCCATCGCCACCGAGGTCGAAGCGCAGCAAGGCCCCCCCGGCCTCGCCGACCGGGAGATCACGGCGCTCACCGCCTACCTCCAGCGGCTCGGTACCGACATCCGCTGGCGCCGGCCCCTGGTCCAGCCGCCGCTCGCGCTGCCGGCGGCGCCCGCCGCCGACGCCGCGCCGGCCGCCGCGCCCGTCGCGGCCGCGAGGTAGCCGCCATGCTTCAGGAGCTCGCCCGCGAGAGCGGCGCCCAGGCCTGGGCGATCGCCTCGATGCTCTTCTTCCTCGGCGTCTGGCTCGTTCTCGCGGTCCGCGTCGTCCGCGCCCGGCCCGACGCGCTCGCAGAGCGGGCCCGCCTGCCGCTGGCCGACGACGAGACCGCCTCGCCGGCGCTCGCCGCCGAGCCGCGACGCGGGGCCTGACCGGAGGGGACGATGGCCGAATACGAAGACAAGGTCCTCCACGACATCGACGGCATCAAGGAGTACGACAACCCCCTCCCGGGCTGGCTCATGGCCATCTGGTGGGGGGCGATCGCCTTCTCCGTCCTCTACCTCGCCTTCTACGCCCTCCGCTTCGGCGAGAGGTCGATGGACTCGGAGTACCGCGCGGAGACGGAGAAGGCGCTCGCCTCGGTCCAGGCGCACTTCGACGCGAACC
Source organism: Thermoanaerobaculia bacterium (assembly GCA_017999215.1). Lineage (GTDB taxonomy): Bacteria > Acidobacteriota > Thermoanaerobaculia > UBA5066 > UBA5066 > UBA5066. The sequence goes on along the minus strand of JAGOBQ010000168.1, from coordinate 3,089 downwards.
CGCTCGTCGCGCCGACCGCCGCCGAGCTCCTCGCCGGCGCCGCGGACCCGGTCGTCCTCGACCGGGGAGCCGGGCGCTTCGCGAAGTCGTGCGCCTCGTGCCACGGCGAGAACGCGCAGGGGCTCATCGGCCCGAACCTGACCGACGACCGCTGGATCCACGGCGGCTCCGTCGAGCAGGTCTTCCAGACGATCGTGAAGGGCTGGCCGGCGAAGGGGATGCCGCCCTGGGGGCGGGCGATCCCGCCGGAGGAGATCTCGGCGCTCGTCTCGTACGTGCGGAGCGTCCAGGGCTCGAACCCCGCGAACGCCAAGCCCGCCGAGGGCGAACCGTTCCCGCCCGAGACGATCCCCGGAAGCTGACGTGACCGGACCCGTCGCCGCGAAGGAGGAGACCCCGCGCGCCGAGAGGCCCGCCGGGCGGGAGCGCGTCTTCGACGTCGCCCCCGAGGAGGAGCTCCTCTACAGCATGGCCGCGGACGGGTCGCGGAAGTTCATCCGCCCGGTCCTCCACCGCGGCCGCTACTGGAAGATCCGGCGCGCGATGGCCTGGGGGCTCTTCGTCCTGTTCGTCGCGCTCCCCCTCGTCCCCCTGGGAGGGCACCCGGCCGTTCACTTCGACCTCGGGAAGCGGCTCTTCCACATCCTCGGGGCGACATTCCACCCGACCGACAACGTCCTCCTCCTCCTCTTCGGCTTCGGCGTCATCGTCACGGTCTTCTTCGTCGGCTCGACGTTCGGCCGGATGTGGTGCGGCTACGCCTGCCCGCAGACGGTCTACCTCGAGTTCTTCTTCCGTCCCGTGGAGCTCCTCCTCGAGGGGGCGCCGCTCGCGCAGCGCAAGCTGAACGCCGCGCCGATGAGCCCGCGCAAGGCGGGGATCAAGACGGCCAAGTGGGCGATCTGGGCGTTCCTCGCGCTCCTCCTCGCCTCCACGTTCGTCGCCTACTTCGTCAGCTGGAAGGGGCTCCTCGCGGGCCTCGCCTCCGCGCCGGGCGAGATGACGGGCGCGCTCGGGACGATCGCCTTCCTGACGGCGCTGATCCTCTTCGACTTCGGCTGGTTCCGCGACCAGATGTGCACGGTCGCCTGCCCCTACGGCCGGCTCCAGAGCGTCATGGCCGACCCCGACACGATCCTCGTCGCCTACGACGCGAAGCGGGGCGACCCGAAGGTGAAGGTGAAGGACCGGGTCGCGGGCGTCGCCGCGGGCGACTGCATCGACTGCCGGAGCTGCGTGAACGCCTGCCCGACCGGCACCGACATCCGCCGCGGCCTCCAGTCGGAGTGCATCGGGACGGCCCAGTGCGTCGACGCCTGCGACGAGGTGATGCTCGGCCAGAAGAAGCCGATCGGGCTGATCAAGTACACCTCCGAGCGCCAGGAAGCGGGCGGGACGCGGCGCCTCGTGAGGCCCCGCAACCTGATCTACCTCGCGCTCCTGACGCTCGCCTGGGGCTCCCTCGCGTTCCTCCTCCTGACCCGAGCCGACGCCCTCGTCGAGATCGTCCGCGGCGGACGCGAGCCCTACCGGCTCCTCGTCACCGGCGAGGTCGCGAACCAGCAGCGGCTCCGCGTCACGAACCAGCTCGACGTGCCGCAGAACTTCGCGGTCGAGGTCCTCTCCCCCGCCGGCTCGAAGCTCGTGCTGGCGGGAGGGCCGGTCGAGGTCGCGCCGGAGAAGGTCGTCACCGTGAACGTCGTGACGACCGTACCGGCGGAGGTCTTCCGCGACGGCCAGGCGACGGCGCGCTACCTCGTCACGTCGGACCGGGGCTTCCGGAAGGAGATCGACTTCCTCCTCCTCGGACCCTGGGGAAAGGGGGGCGGGAAGTGAAGCTCCGGACGTTCCTCTCCGAGTACCGCTGGCCCCTCTACCTGACCGGCCTCCTGACGATGTCGATCGCCGCCTACGCGATCCTCGTCTGGGTGGCGACGCGGCCCTCGGCGCCGCGCCCGATCGCCGGCTTCTACGAGGCCTCGCAGGAGTGGGACGCGGACGAGGCGGTCGTCGCGGCGAGCCGCGCGCTCGGCTGGACCGTGACGTACGAGCTGCCGGCGGGCGTTCCGCACGTCGCCGGCGCGCCCCGCCCCGTCGACGTCCTCGTCGCCGACCGCGACGGGGAGGGCGTCACCGGGCTGACCGGCCGCCTCTTCGCCCTGCGCGCCGCAGAGGCGCGCCGCGGCCCGCCCGGAACGCTCGTCGAGCTCCCCCACCGGCCCGGCTCCTACCGCGCCCTCCTGCGCGTGGACGAGCCGGGCGCCTGGGACTTCCGCCTCGACGCGCTCCGCGACGGCCAGCGCTTCGTCCACTCGGCCCGCGTCGCGGTCGCGAGCGACGCCCCCGCCGAGGGAGGGAGCGCGCGGTGAAGGACCCTCGCGAGCGCTCGCACCTGCGCGCCGCCCCCGTGGCGTGCGCGCACTGCGGCCTCGCGGTCCCCGAGGGGATGCTCCGTCCCGGCGAGGAGAAGCAGTTCTGCTGCAACGGGTGCCGGCAGGTCCACGACCTGATCCGCGACTGGGGCTACGAGAAGTTCTACGGCCTCGTCGAGCAGCAGGGGGGCGTCCTCGAGCCGGCCCGCCCGACCGGGCACGCGTTCGAGGACCTCGACGACCCGCGCGCACTGGAGGGGGCGAACGAGGAGGAGCCCGGCGGGCGCTGCCGGACCCGCCTCTACCTCGAAGGGGTCCACTGCGCCGCGTGCGTCTGGCTCGTCGAGAAGCTCCCGGAGGCGCTCGACGGCGTCGACTCCGTGAGGCTGAACCTCGCGAGCGCGGTCGCCGAGGTGACCTGGCGCCCCGGCACCGTGAAGCTCTCGGCGATCGCCCGCGCGCTCGACCGCCTCGGCTACTCGCCGCACGTCCACCGGGCCGGCCGCGCGCGGGACGCCCGCCGCGCCGAGGACCGCGCCGCCCTCGTGAAGCTCGGCGTCGCCGCGGCCGGCGCGATGAACCTGATGTTCCTGCACGGGGCGCTCTACGCCGGCGAGGCCTCCGGGATGGCCTCCCCCTACGAGACGTTCTTCCGCTGGGTCTCGCTCGGCATCGCGCTCCCGGTCCTCGCGTTCTCGGCGCGCCCCTTCTTCCAGA
>JAGOBQ010000167.1 GCA_017999215.1 Thermoanaerobaculia bacterium | reverse complement strand
GGTCATCTCCTTCTCGAACGTGATCGTCGGCGGGACGAGGGCGGGGTTCGCGCGCGCGTTCGCCTGGATCGTCTTCCAGCTCCTCTCGAAGACGGCCCAGTCGGCGCTCTCGAGCTTCTTCGGGTCGCGCTTCGTGAAGTAGTCCCGGACGCGCGCGACCTGCCGATCCGCCATCTCGCAGAGCTTCGGGACGCGCCCGGGGTCTGCCGTCATGGAGAGGACCTCGTCGCGGAGCGACTCGTGCCCGACGATCGGGACGTCGGCGAAGGCCGCGTTGCCGCCGATGTGGCAGACGTGCTCGTGCGTGTTCACGAGAAAGGCGAAGTCGCTCCGCTTCAGCTCCGCCCGGATCGCCTCGCGGAACGCGGCGCCGATCGTCTTCGAGAACGGGGCGTCGACGACGACGATCCCCTTCTTCGTCGAGATCGCCACGATCCCGTTGTCCCACGGGTCGCCGTAGACGACCACGACCCGCGGGCTGAGCCGGACGACCTCCAGCCCGAGCTCGTTCTTCCCGGCGCCGGCAACGGCTTTCGGGCCCGTCGCGTCCTGGGCCCGGCCCGGCGCCGCGAAGCCCGTCGCAAGCAGGGTCAGTGCGATCGCCGCCGTCCGGCGGCTCCACGCGTGCTTCATCACGACCTCCAGCGTTCGTTCGACGAGCGGACCGTGCTCGTTCGCGTCGGCCGCCGCGTCTCGGCATTCCACGCTCGGAGGTACGGAGCCCGGCCGGCCCGGGTGCGCGGATGTGACCGACGCGCGAGCGGGAGGGACGAACAGGGCGAATCCGGGGATGAGGAGCGTCGGGAGGACCGACGAGGAACCGGATTCGGCGAGCCGCCGGGGCGGGACACGCTCCTGACAGGACGCTGGCAGGAGCGGAGAGCGAGGCTCTACGGCGAAAGGAACCTCCCATGAACACGAGCCCTCTCCACCCGATCGTCTATGCCGAGCTCCACACCCCGAAGACCGCCGAGGCCCGCGACTTCTACGCGGGCCTCTTCGGGTGGGAGATGAAGCACCACGCGGAGCTCGACTACACCGAGATCCAGCCCGGGGGCGGCCCGGGGGCGGGGCTCATGGGCCTCACGCCGCACGACGAGCGCCCCTCCTGGATCACCTACTTCGGCGTTCCCGACGTGGAGGCCGCCGTGGCGCGCGCCCTCGGGCTCGGGGCCGTCCTCCGAGCGCCGAAGACCGAGGTGCCCGGCCAGGGCTGGTTCGCCTGGCTCGACGACCCCGCGGGCGCCCGGTTCGCTCTCTGGCAGAAGGCCGCCGACTGAGCCGGCGCGATCGGTAGGATGCGGAGGCCGTGCGCCGCGCCGACCGCCTCTTCCGCCTCGTCCAGCAGCTGCGCCGCCGCCGCGTGTCGACGGCGGCGCAGCTCGCCTCGGCCCTCGGCGTCTCGGTGCGGACCGTCTACCGTGACATCCGGGACCTCTCGCTCTCGGGCGTTCCGGTCCTCGGCGAGGCGGGCGTCGGCTACGCACTCGCGAAGGGATTCGACCTCCCGCCCCTGATGTTCACCGTCGACGAGGCCGAGGCCCTCGTTCTCGGCGCGCGGATCGTCCAGGCGTGGGGCGACCCGGACCTCCGGTCGGCGGCGGAAGAGGCCCTCGGCAAGGCGCTCGCCGTCCTCCCCCGCTCGCTTCGCGACACGATTCCCGACGCGGCGCTCTTCGCGCCGGACTTCCACGTCCGGAGCCAGCTCACCGCCCACCTCGGCCTCTGCCGCCGCGCCGTACGGCAGCGGCTCGTCCTTCGTCTCGCCTACCGAGACCAGAAGGGGGAAGCGACCCGCCGCCGGATCCAGCCGCTCGGCCTCTTCTTCTGGGGCAACGCCTGGTCCGTCGGCGCCTGGTGCGAGCTGCGCGAGGGGTTCCGGAACTTCCGGCTGGACCGGATCGAAGAGGTCGGCGAGACCGGCGAGACGTATCCCGACGTCCCCGGCCGCAGGCTCGCCGACTTCTTCCGACACTACGTCGCCTCGGCGTAGGTGCCGGGCCTCCGCCGCGGCCTGACCGCGCTCCTCGCCGGGCGCCCGCGCACCGAACGCGGTGAAGACGATCGACGGGTCGGCGTGGATTCGCGGCGTTGCGGAGCCGTCCGCCGCTCACGGCTTCAGCTTCGCGATCTCCCCGCGGATCCGCTTCTTCTGCTCCTCGTCCTCGACCATCGAGAGCGCCTTCTCGTAGTTCGCGACGGCCTTCTTCCGGTCCCCCGCGATCGCCTGACCCTCGGCGAGCGAGTCCCAGACGTTCCAGGAGGCGGGATGGTCCGTGGCGTTCTTCTCGAAGATCCGGAGCGCCTCCTCGACTTTCTTCTGCCCGAGGAGCTGGTAGCCGTACTGGTTCAGCTCCGGCTCGGTGGCCGTGGCGATCGCCCTCTCCCGCAGCTCGGCGGCCCCCTTCGCGTCCCCCTTCTTCTCGAGGAGCGCGGCTTTCGTCGACTGGTTCGTGAAGTTCCTGTTCATCCGGATCGACCGCTCGACCCATTCTTCGGCCTGCTCGAGCGCCGTCTCGTTCCGGATGCACCACGCCGCCGCGGAGTTCCATCCCTGCCACCCGAAACGCGGCAGCCCCCGGAGCTGCTCCTTCAGGCTCGCGAGGACGGCCGCCTTCGTGTCGACCTCGATCGGGAACGAGAGGCGGAGCTTCTCCCAGCGGAGCGTCGCGGTGACCGAGCGCTCCGTCGGATCGTCGAGCGTGAAGAGGAGCCGCTCCTCGTGCGGCCCCTCCTTCGGCGACGCCGTGAAGCGGACGGCGTCCTCCTCCGGGTCGTAGCTGAAGCTCCCCCAGGCCTTCGCCTGCGTGCTCAGGATGACCGTCCACTCCTTCTCTCCCGGGATCGTGTGGAGCCCGTAGGTGCCGGCCGGAAGCGCTTTCCCGCCCACCGTCACCGGTGACGTGAAGGCCAGCGTCGTGTTCTCGTCGGCGCCGGTCCTCCAGACCTCTCCGTGGGGGACGAGGCCGCCCCAGACCTTCCGGCCGTTCACGGCGGGCCTCGACCAGCGGACGGTGACCTCCGTCATCCCGACCGTCTGGGTAACGGACGCCTTCGGGCTGGCGGCGGGGAGGCGCATCGGGGGGACCTGGGCGACGGCCGGCGCACTGGCCGCACCCAGCAGGCAGAGGACGGCGAGCCGGGACAGGTGCATCGGGATTCCTCCTCTCGGAAGGGCAGCCTCGAGGCCCGGCACCGGCGCCGGGGCGACGCGGTCCGCTCTCGCGTTCTTCCCCCCGATACGCGGCCGTGGCGGACGGGTTTCCGATCGCCCGGCGATTGAGCCCGGCGGACCGCACGTTCCGCCGCCGCGCGCCCGGCCTCGAGCCGCGCCGATGGACTCGGCGACCAGATCCTTTCTCCCGACCGCGCGTACGAGGAAGGGATGCAGCACGTGCCAGCGGTCCTGATCACCGGCGCCGCGAGGGGCTTCGGACGGGCGCTGGTGGAGGAGTACCTCGGACGACGGTGGATGACCCTGCCTCTGGTCCGCGACTCCCGGGTCGCCGGGTCGCTGAAAGGGCCCCTCTGCCGTCCCGTCGTGGCCGATGTCGTCTCGAGCGATGCCGAAGGCCGGATTGCGGCCGCGCTCGACGCCTTCGGCGACCCGCTGGACCTTCTCGTGAACAACGCCGGGACCATCCGGAAGGTCCGCGGCCTCGCGGCGGCCGACCCCGAGGACCTCGAGAGCCACTTTCGCGTGCACTGCGTCGGGGCGCTGCGATGCACGCGGGCCGCGTTGCCGTGGCTCCGGCGAGCGGAGCGGCCCCTCGTGGTGAACGTCACGTCGCGATTCGGGTCCATCGGACGGACCGCGGCCGGCGCGTTCCGCGGGATCTACGCCTACAACGTGGCGAAGGCCGCCCAGAACATGCTGACGGCCTGCCTCGACCAGGAGCTCCGCGGCGAGGGAATCCGGGTCGTCGCCCTGCACCCGGGGCGGCTTCGAACCACCGTGGGAGCGGCGGACGCCGACACCGAGCCCGCCGTGGCCGCTCGCGCGCTCGCCGGCTGGGTCGAGCAGCTGGATCGCGACGCGCCGTGCGCCTGCTACGACCTGATGTGCGGAGGGGTCGTCGAATGGTGACGCGCTCTCCGCCGCTCAGTCGAGCGGGAGGCGCGCGGGCCGGGAGCTGTCGAGGGCCTCGCGAACCTGGACCGCCAGCTCGTGAGCCGTGAAGGGCTTCGTCAGGAGGCGGATGCCGTCGCCGGCGAGCCCCCTGTCTGCGAGGACGTCGGCCGGGTGACCGGAGACGAAGAGACATCGGAGACCCGGGATCGTCGCGAGGAGGCCCTCGCAGAGCTCGCGGCCGTTCATCCCGGGCATCACGACGTCGGTGACGAGGAGCCGGATCTCGGAGCCGTTCTCCGCGGCGACCTCGAGCGCCTCCTCGCCGCAGAGCGCGGTGAGGACGCGATAGCCGAGCCCCTCGAGCATCCGCTGCACGAGCCCGAGGAGCGCCGGCTCGTCCTCCACGAGGAGGAGAGTCTCTCCGGCGCCATGAGGCGTCGCACGGACGGCGGGGCGCCCCGCACGGGACTCCTCCCCCTCGAGCCGCGGGAGGAAGACGTGGAAGCTCGAGCCCCTCCCGGGTTCGCTCTCGACGTCGAGGAACCCGCCGTTCTGCTCCACGATGCCGTGGACCGATGCGAGGCCGAGGCCGGTCCCCCGCCCGACCTGCTTGGTCGTGAAAAAGGGCTCGAAGACGTGGGAGATCACCTCCGCGTCCATGCCGCAGCCGTCGTCCGTGACCGTGAGCCGCACCCAGCGCCCGGGACGGCCGGCGCCGCGCCTCGAGCACCACCGTTCGTCGAGGACGACGCAGGCGGTCTCGATCGTGACGGTCCCCGGGCCGGCGATCGCGTCGCGCGCGTTCGTGCAGAGGTTCGTGAGGAGCTGGTCGACCTGGGCCGGGTCGATGCGGACCCGCGCGGCGCTCGTGCCGGAGACGATCCGGAGACGGACGTCCTCGCCGAGGAGCTGGCCGAGCATCCGGCGCATCCGGCCGATCGTCTCGTCGAGGTCCAGGGTACGCGGCTCGGTCGGCTGCCGCCGCGCGAACGCCAGGAGCTGCCGCGTGAGCCGCGCCGAACGCTGAGCGGCGCTCTGGATCTCCCGCAGGTCCTCGGCCGTCGGGCTCTCCGGATCGACCCGGTCGAGGGCCAGGGTCGCGTGCCCCTGGATGACGGAGAGCATGTTGTTGAAGTCGTGGGCGACGCCTCCGGCGAGCCGTCCGACCGATTCCATCTTCTGCGCGGCGAGCAGCTGCTGCTGGAAACGCTCCCGCGCGACCTCCGCCTGCCGGCGGGCGCTGATGTCCCGCGAGATGGTGAAGAGGACGTTCTCGCCGTTGAAGCTCAGGCCCGAGGCGGAGACCTCGACGTCATACACCGAGCCGTCCTTCCGCCGGTGCCGCGACTCGAACGTCTCGTGGACCCGCGAGAGGTCCGCGAAGCGGCTGCGCACCTCCTCCTCGGTCAGGTCCGCCACGAAGTCCCACGTCCGGAGCGAGAGGACCTCCTCGCGCGAGCAGCCGAGCATCTCGGCGAATCGGCTGTTGGTCTGGACGACCCGGTGCTCCTGGTCGAAGACCGCGATGCCGTCGCCGGAGGCGTCGATGAGCGCGTCCCGGAACGCCTCCGCCTCGCGGCGGGCCAGGTCGGCCCGTCTCCTCTCGGAGATGTCCCGCGTGATCCCCTGCAGGTGGGTGACGCGGCCGGTGGCGTCTGTGACGAACGTCGTCGCGACCTCGGTCGGGACGATCGACCCGTCCTTTCGAACCTGCTCCAGCTCGATCGTCCGCGGCTGCGCCGCTTCGCCCTTCTCCGCGAACTCGGCGAGCGCCCGGAGAAGCTGCTCGGCGACGAGCGCCATCGACTCGGGCGTGAGGACGTCGGCGAGCGACTGGCCGAGCGTCTCGGCGACCGTGTAACCGCGAAGCCTTTCGATCGAGGGGCTGACCCATTCGAAGCGCTCCGAGCGGAGGTCGTAGAGCCAGATCACGTCCGCCGACTTCTCGGAGACGAGGCGGTAGCGCGCCTCGCTGTCGCGGAGCACCTCCTCCTCGCGGCTCCTCGCCACGGCGATCGCCGCGATCCGCGCCGCCGTGTCGACGAGCCGTCGCTGGCGTTCGGTGAGGCGGCCCTTTCGCCCCAGGTAGAGAGTCAGGACGCCCAGGACGTTCCCCTCGCGGCTCAGGAGAGGCGTCGAGAAGCCCGAACCGATCCCGTGCGCGAGGCCGACGTCGCGGTAGCCGGCCCAGAGCGGGTCCGTGGAGATGTCCTCCACCTCCACCGCTTCCTTCCGGAAGGCGGCGGCGCCGCTCTGGGAGTCCGTCTCTCCGACCGGGAGCTCGTCGAGGAGGCGCAACGTCGCCTCGGGGACTCTCGGCCCGGCGGCCAGCCGGAGGACCCTTCCTCCGGGGGAAAGGAGGTAGATCGTGACCGCGGTGTCGAGCGACTGCGCCTCGATGACGCGCGCGATGGCGTCGAGCGTCCCCACGAGGGGCTCGCCGGCGACGATCCTCGCCAGGACATGGTCCTCGAGCGCGAGCCGGTCTTCCGCGGCCTTCGAGTCGGCGACGGCGCGCGAGCTCCCGACGATTCCCACCACGCGCCCGGTGGCGTCGCGCAGAGGTCCCTTTCGCGATTCGAAGAGCGTCGCGGTCCCGTCCCGGCGAAGGCGGACCTCCTCGTCGAAGACGAGGACTCCTCCCGAGGCGACGGCCTGCCGGTCGTTCTCCTGGAACAGGATGGCCGTCTCCGCCGGGAACAGGTCGAAGTCGGTCTTCCCGAGGACACCGCCGGCTCCCCCGCCGAAGGACCGCTCGAAGAGGTCGTTGCAGTAGGTGTAGCGGCCGTCGAGGTCCTTCATCCAGAGGAATCCCTGGACGGTGTCGAAGAGCGCCATGAGCGCGGACGGCTCGGGAGCGCCCGGCGCGGGGTGCGCACCGGCCGGCTCGGCAGGGGGCGGAGCGTCGCTCATCGGCGGAGCGATGAGAATAGTGTCAGGATCGAGCCCGGGGCAAGGGCCGATCGGGGCCAGTACCCCGATCCGCGTCCGGGCCGACCCGAACTCGGAGCTCGCCGGTCGGTGACGTCTCTCGTCCGCTACGATCGCTCCATGCCTCGCCCCCCGAGAGCCCTCGACGAGCGGCTCGACGCCCTCCGCGCGCTGGAGCGGTCCCCGGAGCCGCCCGACCCGGAGGCCGTGCGCGAGGCGCTCCGGTCGAAGACCGGGGCGGTCGTGGCTCTCGCCGCGCGGATCGTGGCGGGACGGGAATTGCGCGATCTCGTGGACGAGCTGGGGAAGGCGTTCTCGCGCCTCTCCGAGCGGCCCGTCGAGCGCGACCCGGGGTGCCGCGGGAAGGTCGCGATCGCGAAGACGCTGCGCGCGCTCGACGAGTGGGAGGACGAGGTCTTCGTCCCGGGCGTCGCCTTCGCGCAGCACGAGCCGGTGTGGGGCGGCCGGGAGGACACGGCGGCCGAGCTGCGCGCCGAGTGCGCGATGGCGTTCGCCCATTCCGGGCGTGAGGACGCCCTCGAGGTCCTCGCCGACCTCCTCGCCGACGGGGAGCGCGCGGCGCGGGCCGGCGCGGCCCAGGCGCTCGGCGACAGCGGGCGCCCCGACGCGGCGGCTCTTCTCCGCTACAAGGTCCGGATCGGCGACCCGGAGCCGGACGTCGTCGCGGCGTGCCTCGGGTCGATCCTCGCCCTCGCTCCGCGCTCGTCGCTCAACTTCTTCGCGAACCTCCTCGAGGGACGGGACGAGAGGGCCGAGGCCGCCGCGCTCGCGCTCGGCACGAGCCGGCTCGCCGCCGCCCGCCCGCTCCTCCTCGCGTACTGCGAGAGGGCGGCGGGAGACGCGCGCGAGCGGACGGGCTACCTGGCCCTCGCGCTCCTGCGCGACGACGCGGCGAACGAGCTCCTCCTCGGCGTCGTCCGGGACGGGGAGCCTCCGGACGCCGTCGCGGCGGCTCGGGCCCTCGCGACGTTCCGGGACGACTCTCGCCTCGCCGCGCGCCTCGGCGCCGCGGCCGAAGGGCGAGGGCGGGCCGTGCTCGAGGCTGCGGGCGTCAGCGCGCCTACGCCGCCGCGAGCGTGACGAGGGCGGCGGCGAGACGGACGGCGTCGCTGAGGAGAGC
>JAGOBQ010000166.1 GCA_017999215.1 Thermoanaerobaculia bacterium | reverse complement strand
GCACCGTCCTGTGGAATCCGAGGAAAACGCTGCGGCGTTTCCCTCTGATCCCACAGGACCTGCTGCTGGAAACGACCTCTCATACACCACGTGGGCGGACGCTACTCACGTTCGTCTTAGCGGGAAGCTGTTCGATACCGGCGAATGCACAGGCTCTCGCTGCCACGGTAACGGCGGTGGGCCCGTCAGCCGGGGGCGAGCTCTTGGTGTATCCGGAAGACGCGAGCCCCGAACCGGTGGCCTCCACGTTGGCGTTCCAGGTGAACCGCACGCGACTCGTCAGTACCTACCTCAAGCTCTCTGCCTCGGGAGCTATAAGGGTGCGGAACCGGTCCGCTGCGCCGCTGCACGTCATCGTCGACGTCAATGGCTTCTTCGCGCCGATGGAGGGCGTCCTCCTCTCGGAGAACTTCAACGATGGTGACGCGGCTGGCTGGACGGAGCTCATCTCTGGCTGGCAGGTGTCGGGAGGGGTGTATCAGGCGACAAATCACGCCGCGAGCGTGGACACGGAGAGCTACTGGTCCGGCGGTATGGCGTGGACGAATTACACGGCGACCACGAGAATCATGCTCGAGAACACGTATACCCCCTCCGCGGGGTCTCTCCGGATGCGTTACCAGGCGCCGAACAACATGGTGGATTGCCAGCTCGTGGATGCGACTCCCGGGATGTCCCTCGTCCTGAGCTACGCGACACCGGGAGGGGGCGCCGTCATCCAGGAGAAGGTGATCGGCTTCGCCCAGAACACCTGGTACACGCTGCGTGGCACCGCAATCGGAAGCAGTTTCTCCTGCGAGGTGCTCGAGATCCCGGGGTCCCAGGTGGCCGGTTCGGCTCCCTTGGCGCCTTCGTCCGGAACGGTGGCGCTGCGGAACGCTCACATCGACGTCTCCTTCGACGATGTGAGCGTCGTGGCGGCGCCATGAGGCCGGTCGGGGACACGGGCATGAAGAACATCGAAATTGCAGTTGACGCACGAGAGGAAGCAGCGATGAAGACATGGAATAGGGTTCGCCGTCTGTTCCGGCTCGCACTTGCGGCCTGGGCCCTTCTCCTTGCGGCCGGTGCCGCGGAGGCGCAGTCCGGCCCGTACGAGTACTACGCGGTGACGCCGTGCCGTCTCTACGACACGCGGACGGGGACGCCGTCGGCGCAGGGGACGGGCGGAGGGGTGTTCGCGACGATCACGGACCCGAACGCGGACAACTTCCGGCGGTGGCGTGCGCGTGGGGCGTGCGGGGTGCCGACGACGGCCAAGGCGATGACGTTCAACTTCTCGCTGGTGACGCCGACGGCGCCGGCGGGAGGGGTGATCCAGATCTGCCCGAGCCCGATGCCGGAGGGATACCCCTGCCGGGCAATCGTCACGTACAACCTGCCGGAGACGCTGGCGAACGGTGGGCTGATCCCGCTGGGTGACGTTGTGACGCCAGGGACGGACAACGACATCATGGTGAGAGGGAGCGGGTACTCCACGCCGGGGGTCTACGGGAACTACACGTTCCACGTGACCGTGGACGTCACCGGCTACTTCCAGTAGAGCCCACGAAGCACACGCCCTGGGCCTGAGCCCCCGCATCCCGGCAGCCGGGGGTGCGGGGGCTTTGCGGACGCCAGGCGGTTAGGAAGAAGGGCCAGTGTCCGCCAGCTCCGCGCCCGGGCTACCGGGCCTGTCCGGTCGGCCGCCCGACCCCTCGTCCTCGAGGAAGAAGTCCAGGAAGGCCCTCCCGGCGTACGCCGCGCGGAGCGCGTCAGCCTGCCGGGTGATCTCCCTCCGGGCGAAGGCGTCGGCGGCCTCGTCGAGGAAAGCCGTGGCTCTCGCGGCGCCGTCCGGCTTCCGGAAGGCGGCAGCCAGAGCCTCCGGGTCGAGGAGGGCGCCGAGCTCTTCCTCGACCCGCAGGGCGTACGGATTGGTGCCGGTGCTCAGGGCGATCGCCCCGCGGAGTGTCGCCGTCAGGTAGAGGGTGGGATCGCGCCTGCCTGCTCCCGCGTTGTCGGTTCGCTCGGTGAGCAGCCCGGCTGTTCGCCCGGGGACGCACGTGTCGAGAAGCGCGTTACAGAACCGTCCGCTGTCGCGGAGCGTCGCGTAGGAGACCGTCGTGACCGCGGGTCCGAGGAGGTCTTCGAAGGTGGCGACCATCCGGAAGTAGCGGGAGACGTCGAACCGGGCATCCGGGTCGAGGAGGCAGGTGCCGGAATGGACGAGGTACTGCCGGATCGCCGAAGGGACGAGCTCGCCGAGCCGTCTCAGAACGAGGACGTAGCGGACGTCATCGAAGAGCCGAGCCGCTTTGTGGTGAAAGGACTCGAGCGTCCGGGGGACCCAGAAGAGGCTGCAGAGGTCCTCCGCCGAGATGAGGATTGTGTCGACGTCGGGCTTTGGTCCCGTCTGAAGCCCTTTCAGCCACGAGATCACGCGGTCGACTTCTCCGGACAGCAGGGCCAGCGCGACTTCGGCGTGCTGAAGGGGAAACTGCCCTCCCTCCCAGGTGGACGGATAGAGCACGCCGTGCTCGGCGAGGGTCGGCTGGGCTTCCAGGCAGGCGTTCTGAAAGCTCGTGCTCCCGGTCTTGTGGAGTCCGCAGTGGAGGACGAGCTTCATCCTGTGTGCCGCGGCAATCGGGCCGGGAAGGTGGCCCATGCGGAGGCGCTCACGACGCCAGTGCGAAGAGGATGAAGGGTCGCGGCGTCGCTGCCCGGTCGAGCGCTCCTCATTGGACGTGGCGATCGTACAGTCCAGCGGCCCGTGCGGCAGCATCGAAACGCGCCATCCCGGTGCGAGGTGCCGCCGAAAAGCGGGAGCAGCGGCGCCGAACCTTGCGCCCGAGACGAAACCGGGCACAATCCCGGGAGTCCGAATGAGCGAGACTCACGTCGAAGGCCCGGGACCAGAGGACCGTCTCCGGCGCGCCCGACGAGCCTATCTCCTGAGAACGGCCGTCCGGTCCGTCGCGCAGCTCCCGAGGGACCTGGCGTTTCGGGCCGCTCTCGCCGGCCGCGGACTCGGACCTCTTCCGCCCCCGCACCTTCGACACCGCGTGATCGGCGACTACCGAGCGGACAGGTTCCACGAAGCGGGACTCCTGGCCCTGCGCGACCTCGAGCGTGCGCTCCTCGCCGAGGGGCGCGCGTGGACGGACCTGGGTGACGTCCTCGATTTCGGGGTCGGTTGCGGGAAGCTCCTCCGATGGCTGCGGACCGCGGCGCCTCACCTCCGGGTCCGCGGAACGGACATCGACTCCTGGGCCGTTTCGTGGCTGCGGGGGGCCTACGACGGGGTCGACGTTCGCCGAAACGAGGAGTGGCCCCCGCTGGACTATCCGGACGCATCCTTTGACCTCGTCGTGGCCATCAGCGTCTTCACGCATCTGGACGGACCCCATCAGCTGGCGTGGCTCCGCGAGCTGCGTCGCGTGCTCCGGTCTGGCGGGATTCTCCTCGCGACCTACGAGGGGCGGTCCAAGTGGGCCGGCTTCTTCGCCACGGCGCCCGAGCACCCCGGTATGCGCGAGTACCGGAGGCGGTACGAGAGCGAAGGCTTCCTCTTCGTGACGAACGACGGCTGGGCGGGGGTCTTCCCCGACTTCTATCACTCGACCTTCCAGACGCCGGAGTTCGTCCGGGAGCGGTGGGGTCAGGAGCTGGAGGTCCGTGCCGTGATCCCGGACGGGCTGAGGGGGAACTGGGGGAACCAGGACCTCGTCGTTCTTCGGAATCCGGGCGAGGACCGGGCGTCGGGGGCCGCGTGAACTCCGGAGTCGTTGCGGGGACGATCGTCGCGAAGAACTACCTCGCTTACGCGCGGGTATGGGCGAGGTCGTTCCGCGAGCATCACCCCGGCGCCAGGGTCGTCGTCCTCCTCGCGGATCGTAGCGACGGCCTGGTGGACCCTTCGACCGAGCCGTTCGACCTGATGGAAGCGGAGGATCTCGGAATCTCGGCCTTCCGCTCCATGGCTTTCCGGTACGACGTCATGGAGCTGAGCACGGCCGTGAAGCCGGCGTTCCTCCAGCGGCTGCTCGCGACCGGCAACGAGGACGTGGCGCTCTACTTCGACCCCGACATCATCGTCCTCGCCCCGGTATCTCCGGTCATCGACGCCCTTCGCAGCTCGAACGTCGCGCTGACGCCGCACGCGCTCTCGCCGATCCCCGTGGACGGGAGGCGCCCGACCGAGGCCGCCTTCCTCGTCTCGGGTACCTACAACCTCGGGTTCATCGGCGTGCGACGGTCCGAGGAGTCGAGCCGGATGCTTTCCTGGTGGAAGGACAGGCTCGTCCGCGGGGGAGCGTCCGCCCCGGAAAAGGGTCTCTTCACCGACCAGAAGTGGATCGATCTCGCGCCGGCATTCTTCGCCGGAGTCGAGATCCTTCGCGATCCGACGCTCAACGTCGCCTACTGGAACCTCCACGAGCGGGGAGAGATCTCCCGGCGGGACGGGGCCTGGCTGGTTTCGGGAGAACGGATTCGGTTCTTCCATTTCAGCGGATTCGTTCCCGACCGTCCCGAGGTCCTATCGAAGCACCAGGACCGGTTCGTTCTCGGCGACCTGACCCGGGCTGGCCGGGACCTCTTCGCTCTCTATTCCGACTCCATCTGGGCCGAAGGACATGCCGTCGCGCGAACGTTGCCCTATGCCTACGGGAAGTTCGACGACGGCGACCCGGTCGCACCCCTCCTCCGGGCGACGTTCTGCCGCGCCGAGGCGGAGGGGTACTCGTGGCGCGACCCGTTTCGTACGGGACCGAGCTCGTTCCGGGAATGGGCCGTCCGCCCTACCCGGGGCAAGACACTCCTGCCGCCGTTCGCGGAGGATGTTTGGCAGGCGCGTCCGGACGTGAGGGCGGTCTATCCGCGAGCGTATACCGATCAGGCGGCGGAGCTCGTCGACTGGGTTCGGGGGCCGGGAGCAGCGGGTCTCGGAATCGGCCCGGCGACCCGAGCCGGCCTGGACGACGGGCGGACCCCGATCGCCGTGGTCGACGTCGCGGTGCCGGCAAAGAGCCCCGGAGGCTCGTCCCGACCTCAGGCCTTGCAGTTCCTCTTTCAGGATCCCCCCCTGGCTCCCGAGGCCGTCGCCGGCTATCGGTGTCCTCCGGGGTCTGCGCGGACACGGATCCTCTCGACGATCCTGGGCACGACGCTCTATCGGAGATTCCGCTACCGGTACTGGTGCCGGAGGTTCCCCGCGGTGAGCCTGAGCGAGACCCGGCCGCACGGGTTGGATTCGGCGCCGCCGCACGAACCGGCTCGTCGCCCTGCGATGTCCCCCGCATCGGCTACGGGAACCCGCGTCACTCCGGTCGAGGAGCCCTTCGGCGTGAACCTCTTCGGCTACCTGGACACGGAGAGCGGGATCGCGGAGGTGGCGCGCTGCTTCGTGAGGATGCTGGAGGCCGAGGGCGTGCCCGTCGCCCCGATCACGATCCCCCAGGAGTGGCTCCGGAGGCAGGACCGGACGATATCCCGCCTCGCGGCCTCGACGCCGTTCCCCGTGAACCTCTTCTTCGTGAACGCCGACCAGCTGCCGTCCGTCGTCTCGGCCCGGAGGACTCTCCTCGACGGAAGGAGGAGCGTCGGGTACTGGTTCTGGGAGCTCGAGGAGTTTCCGCCCGCGTTCGACGGAGCGCTGGGTCTCGTCGACGAGGTGTGGGTGGCGTCCTCCTTCTGCCAGAGGTCTATCTCCTCGCGCGCGGAGGTCCCGGTCGTCCGCATTCCGCCCTCCCTGCCCTCGGAGCCGTGGCCCGGTCCCGACCGGAAGCGGTTCGGACTCTCGGACGAGGACTTCGTCTTCCTGTTCGTCTTCGACGCGGCATCCTTCGTCCGGCGGAAGAACCCGGGGGCGGCCGTCGCGGCGTTCCGAAAGGCGTTCCCCGAGCCCGGCCGCGAGCTCCTCTTCCTCAAGACGACGAACGCGACGGCCCGACAGGTGCGGGCGCTCGAACGACTCGCACGCGGTAGCCGGGTCCGGATCGTGAACGGCTACGCGGAGCGCGAGGAGCTCCTCGCGCTGCATGCGTCCGTGGACGCTTGCCTCTCCCTGCACCGAAGCG
The DNA here is from genome assembly GCA_017999215.1 of Thermoanaerobaculia bacterium. Lineage (GTDB taxonomy): Bacteria > Acidobacteriota > Thermoanaerobaculia > UBA5066 > UBA5066 > UBA5066. The sequence continues at coordinate 2,102 of JAGOBQ010000166.1, read as the reverse complement.
AAGGCCTCGGGCTGACGCTCCTCGAGGCCATGGCGTGCCGAAAGCCGGTCATCGCGACGGCGTATGGAGGCTGTGAGGACTTCCTGCGCCCCGATGCCGCGCAGCTGGTTCCCTATCGTCGTGTTCCGCTCGGCCGACGCGTCGGCCCCTATCCGGCAAGGGCGTTTTGGGCAGAACCCGACGTGGAGACGGCCGCCCGGCTCATGCTGGAGGTCGCTTCGGACCCGAGTCTCGCGGCGCGGATCGGCGCCGGGGGCCGTGCCGTGTTCGACGAGTGGGCCGGAGGCGCGGGGGCTCTGGCCCGGCGGAGGCTCGAACGGCTCGTGAGCCTGCGACGCGGCCCGAGCTGAGCTTCGGATCCCGGATAAGCCCGTGCGACAGACGGACACGGCGACCAGGCCGCGCTCCGACGTCGGCGAAGTCGGCTTCTCCGCCTGTAGAATGCTCCGGCCTCATGCTGCGTCCCGGTCGGCGATACTCCGCAGCGCTCCTGCTGGCGACCCTTCTCTGCGGTTGTGAGAAGAGCGATTCACGCTTCGCGAAGCGGGCGCGCCTTCCGGCTGGGCGCCTCGACCTTCCGAGCACGCCGGTCGTTCGGGCGGCCCCTGGCAGTTCCGTCGTCCTCGCGGGGTGGGCCCTCTCCGACGACGGGATCGCGGAAGTGAACGTGTACTCGGACGGGAAGCTCCTCCGATCATCCGGCGCACGCTTCCCACGCCCGGACGTCGCGAAATCCTTCCCCTCCGTGAAGGACTCCTCGCGCGCGGGGTTTCATCTCGTCCTGGACCCGGCCGAGACCGGGCCGGGAGCGCACGAGCTGATTCTGCAGGCGAGGACGAACCGCGGAGCGGTGGGGGAGCTCGGTCGATTCACACTGGTCGCGATCCCGGCGCCATGACGGCCTCCGAGCAGGTCGCCCATCGTCGGAGGCGTCTCGTCTTCGCATTCTTCCTCGTGGCGTTCGTTGTCTACAACCTCAACGGACGCACGATCTCCGCGGGAGACAACTATCCGACACGCTTCCTCCCCTTCGCGATGTGGGGCCACGGGACCGTGAGCCTCGAGCCGATCCTCGAGGCGACCTCGATGGACCGCGCGCGCCCCTACTGGATCCAGTCGTCCGTCCGGGGCGAACCCGTGTCGATGTACCCGATCGTCCTGCCTGTCTTGCTGGCCCCGACGTACGGTCCGGTCGTCGGGTGGCTTTCCCTCCGGGGCTGGACGGAGCGCCGGATTCACGACCTCGCAGAACTCATGGAGAAGGTCCTCGCGTCCGGCCTCACGGCGGCGGGCGCGGCGGCGCTCCTGGCTCTTCTCTTGAGGCGGACCCGGGAAAGGGATGCGCTCCTGCTCGCGAGCGGATACGCCTTCGCGACGAACACCTGGGTCACGAGCTCCCAGGGACTCTGGCAGCACACCCTCGGGCAGGTGCTCCTGATAGGAATCCTGGGTCTTTGCCAGAACGATAGGAGGGGGCGGGCCTTCGACGTCCTGCTCGGGCTTCTCGTCGGCCTCCATGCCGCGAACAGGCCCTTCAACGTCCTGGCTGTCGCTCCCTTCGTGGCGACGCGCTCGCTGCGTTCACCCCGATCGTGGCCCGGGCTGGGCTTGGGACTCCTCGCAGGCGCCGGGCCGTTCGTCGCCTACAACGTGCACTACTTCGGGCATCCCGGGGGCTTCTACGCGGTTCTCGCAAAGGCGCGCCCGGTCCTACTCGAGCAGCCGCTGCTCGAGGGGTTCGCCGGACTCCTCGTGAGCCCGTCGAAGGGCCTCTTCGTCTTCTCGCCGTTCCTGGCATTTGTGGCGGTTCGGATCTGGCGGAGGCGCGCCGGGCCCGACGGAGCGAACGACGCGGCGATCGGGGCCGGTCTCCTTCTCCATTTGATTCTCTTCTCGCGAACGGACTTCACTGCGGGAGCGTGTTACGGGCCGCGTTTCATGGTCGACGTGATCCCGGCGGTTGTCTGGCTCCTTCCGCCCGCCCTGGGCTCGCTCGGACGGGCGGCAAGGACGCTCTTCCTTATTGCCCTGGCCTGGGGAGCCGGGATTCAGGTCATCGGTGCCTTCCGGTATCCGATGGGGCAAAGCGACTTGCGCGATCC
>JAGOBQ010000165.1 GCA_017999215.1 Thermoanaerobaculia bacterium | reverse complement strand
GAGCGGCGAGAAGACGAGCCGCGTCTGCTCGAACGACTCCATCAGGCGGAGCGTCAGCGTGACGTCCAGGACCCCGCGCTCCGAGGCCGCGCGCGTCGTGACGCGGTAGACCCCCTGCTTCACCTGCTCGACGCCGGCGAGGCCGGTGTAGGGCTCGGGGAGCATGCTCCCCATGAGCGAGAGGACGTGCCACTCCTTCTTCTGGAAGAAGTCGTCGGCAGTGACGGTCCGTTTGCCGAGCGGCATCGCCGCGTCGCGGGCGTTCGTCAGGATCCCCGCGTAGGCGAGGCAGTCCTTCGGCGTCACCTCGCGCTCCAGGATCTCGGCGAGGCGCCGCGGGAAGTCGGGGGCCGCGGGATCGAGGAAGAGGATCTGCCGCTCCCGCTCGTAGGAGACCTCGAACCTCGACGTCAGGACGCACATCGAGGTCCGGTTCCCGAGGATCGGGTCGAGGCTCGCGGCCTGGAGCGCCTCCGCCGACGCGGCGTAGCCGTCCGTGATGAAGAGCTGCATCCGGCCGTCCTCGCGCCGGAACGGTCCGACCTGGTAGGTCGGCGCGTACGTCCCCGAATCGGTGAAGGCGCCGAGCCCGCTCGGGAGCTTCCAGCCGTCCTCGACGAGGTGGGCGCCGAGCGCCCTCCACTCGTCCCAGAGCTTGCCGATCCGCTTCACGCGCGTCGGTCCCGCGAGCGTCCAGACGTGGACGTCGCCCGGCTCGATGCCGGGGTAGGTCTTCCGGATCGCGTCCAGGACGAGGGCCCGCGGGGTGAGGAAGTCGAGGAGGATCGAGGAGTCGGCCGCCGTCTCGTAGACCGCCTTCGGGAGCGTCAGCGCGCCGGTGTACCCCTCGTAGGGGCGCGCGATCCGGAGCGGCTGGTCGAAGAGGTGGAGGACCGTCGTCGGGCCCGTCGGAGCTCCCTTCGCGAAGCGGGAGGTGTTCTCGAGCGTGTCGATCGCCGCGCCCCACACGGTGATGCGCGCCGCCATCAGCTCGCTCCAGAACGCCCGCCAGCCGTACGAGGCGTCGTTGATGAAGCGGTGGACGCGCGCGTCGAGCCACTTCGCGACCGAGGGGCGGGCGTAGACGCGCCCGAAGCCGAGGAGCGGGTTCGAGCCCATGTCGGGCGTCTCGCCCCCCTTGGGCATCAGCCCCTCGCCGAGGCTCACCATGATGGCGTGGTTCTCCGGGAGCGACCGCGTCAGGTACCAGAGCCCCTCGCTCATCGCGTAGGCCGACACGGCGTCGGCGTCCTTCTTGACGTGGTTGGCCCCGTGGGCGTCCAGACCCTTCGCCTCGCCGTAGCGGCCGAACAGCCGCGTACCGAGCGCCGTGACGCCGGCCGTCATGATGAGGCACTTCTCGAGCGAGGTGCCCGCGAACGAGAGGTCCAGGCCGGCCTCGCCTTCGACTCGGCTCTCTTCGACGTCCTCGAGCCAGAGGTGGAAGCGGCCGAGCACGGGGCGGGCGTCGAAGGCCCACTGGGAGATCCGGTCACGGCGTGCGCGCGCGTCGATCATGATGGCGAGTTTAGCCTCGCGCGAGACGTTTCCTAGCCCTGGTAGCGGTCGAGGATGGCGGCGAGGACCTCGGTTCGAAGCGATTCGATCTCATAGGCGGAGGCGCGGTGGCGGAGCGCGCGCTCCGCCGTCCGGACCGTTCCGGCGAGGACCTCGTCGCGCAGGACGTCGGCGATCCAGCGCGAGAGGTCGCCGTGGAGCGCGTGGTGGCGGACGACGTCGGCCTCGGCCCTCCGGAGCTCGCGATGGAACTCCTCGACGTTCCCGGCCTCGCGCCCCGTCGCCCCCGTGCCGGAGCGGAAGACGAACCGCTGCTCGTGCGGGAGCGAGACGCCGATGTACTTGTGGAGGTGGCGGGCGTGCGGGCTCGCCCGGCGCGACACCGTGAACCGGCGCGGCCCCGGGCCGTTCCGGCGCGACAGGAGCGCCTGCCCCGGCGGCGGCCGCGCTCCGCCCGGGCGGCTCCACTCCGGCAGGCCCGCGGTCTCCTCGGCGCCGAGATCGAGGACCACGTCGAGGCTCCCGAGGACGTCCGCCGGGAGGTCCTCCGGTCGCCACGTCGTCAGGCACGTCCCCGGACGGCGCGGGTCGAAGCCCTCCACCGGCGAATGCGCGAGGTTCAGCGCGACCTGCGCCTCGTCGAGGAAGAGCCAGTGCGGCAGCCCGGTGTCGTTCCAGAGCGCCGAGAGCTCCGCGAGGGCGGCGCGGCCGTAGGCGGTCCTCTCGCCCGGGTCGAGGAAGGAGAGGTCGACGACGAGGCTCCCGAACCGGTGCTCGATCAGGCGCGGCAGCTGGTCCGGCCCCGGGAGCGGCTCGTTCCCTCCGACGGCGAGGACCCCGCGGAGCCGCCCGAGCGCGACGTGGTCGCCCTCCGGGTCGAGGACGCAGAGCGAGTAGCCGAGCGCGAGGAGCCGCTCGGCGAGCAGCCCCGTCAGGTGCGACTTCCCCGACATCGAGCCGCCCGTCACGAGGACGTTCACGCCGGAGGCCGGGACGCGCGCGGGCGAGCCGTCCTCGTACGTCCCGAGGGCGGCCTGGAAGCGCCGCGGCTCCGGGGTCTCGTCGGAGAGGACGGCCGGGCCGAGGAGGAACCGGGCGAGCGCCGCGCTGCCGGCCTCCGGCAGGACGACGTCGGCCGCCGCGCGGAGCGAGGGCACCGCGTCGGCGACGGCGACGCCGAGCTCGCAGGCGCCGAGGAGCGAGTGGTCGTTCTCGGCGTCTCCGATCGCCACCGTCGAGTGGCGCGAGATGCCCAGGTCGCCGAGCGCGTCGAAGAGGCCGGTCCCCTTCGAGACGCCCGTGGGGACGAGCATCAGCTCCTGGCGGTTCCGGACGACCTGCACCTCGAGCCCGAGCCGCCCGATCTCCTCGAGCGCGGCCGCCGCGTCGCGCGCGTGCCCGGCGAGGATCGCCTGCCCCCGCCGGAGCGCGACGCCGCGTCGCGAGAGCGCCTCCTCCAGCTCGCCGGGGACGGGCGGGGCCAGGAGGCGCGCGCCCCGCGCCCCCCACGCGACCGCGCCGTTCTCCCAGACGATCCGGTCGAAGAGCTCTTCGGCGCGCGGGCAGAGCTCGAGGAGCTCCCACGGAATGCGCCCGGTGACGAGGACCAGCTTCATCCGCGCCTGCCGAAGGGTGCGGAGAGCTTCGAGGATCGTCTCGTCGAGTCGCCCGGTCGACGTCAGGGTCCCGTCGTAGTCGAGCGCGAGCGCGCGGAAGTGCTGCGGCATCTTCCCTCCCGCGAGGGTGAAAGGGGCCGGAACGGACGGCGACGGACTCTCGCGAGAAACTCTATCACCGGCGATTGACCCCGGGCTCGGCGGCGGCTAGCGTCTTCGGAGCGTGCCGCCCTCCGATCGCCCGCCTTTCGGCGCCCCGGCTTCCCGCGACCCGGGGCCGATCCTCCCGACGCCCGTGCGGATCGGGGCGGACGAGCGGTTCCGCGGCCGGGGCGTGACGATCGCGTTCCTCGACGCCGGTTTCTACGCGCACCCGGACCTCGTGGAGCCGAGGCAGCGGATCCTCCGCTACGTCGACGTCACCGACCCGCGTGCCGCCTACCCGCGGCTCCTCCGGCCCGACGAGTCGAGCTGGCACGGGATGATGACCTCCGTCGTCGCCTGCGGGAACGGCACGCTTTCCGCCGGCCACTACCGCGGCCTCGCCTCGGAGGCGAACGTCGTCCTCGTGAAGGTGGGGACGGCCCGGCGCATCACGCACGAGAACCTCCGCCGCGGCCTCGAGTGGGTCGTGCGGAACCGCGCGCGCTACGGCATCCGGATCGCGAACGTCTCGTGCGGGGGGGACTTCGAGGCGTCCTACCTGCACGACGACCTGTCGCAGGCCGCCGAGAAGGCGACTCGCGCGGGAATCCTCGTCGTCGCGGCCGTCGGGAACCTGGGACTCTCGCCGGGCCACCCGGTCCTCCCTCCGGCCTCGGCGCCGTCCGTCCTGACGGTCGGCGGGCTGGACGACGGGAACCGACTCCACCGCGCGGGGCACGACATCTACCACGGCAGCTGGGGCCCGACGATCGACGGACTGCAGAAGCCCGAGGTGATCGCTCCGGCGATCTGGGTCGCGGCGCCGATCCTCCCCGGCACCCCGACGTCCGCGGAGGCGGCTCTCCACGTCCACCTCGCCACGGCGCGCGACGACGAGCTGGACGTCGTCCTCGACGCGCACGCGGGGGTCGACCCCGCGCTCGACGCCGCACGGCACCTGGCCCCGCCGCTCCTTCGCCAGCTCGTCGAGGCGAAGCTGCGCGACGGGAACGTCATCGACGGGGCCTACAAGCACGTCGACGGGACGAGCTTCGCGGCGCCGATCGTCTCCTCCCTCGCCGCCCAGATGCTGGAGGCGAACCCCGACCTCCGCCCGCACGAGGTGAAGTCGATCCTCGTGACGACGGCGCGGCGGCTGCCGCACGTCCCCGTCGACCAGCAGGGCTGGGGCGTCGTGGAGCCGGCCGACGCCGTGGAAGAGGCGCTCGCGCGGGCCGGCGCCGGGCCGGCCGCGTAGCTCAGCGCTCCGGCCCGGCCTCCGCTCGTCCCTCGCCGCGGTGGCGGCCCCCTCCGCGCTCCTCGCCCTCTCCGCGCGGGCCGGAGTCGCCCGGGCGCCAGAGGAGGACGAAGAGCGCGAGGATCGGGAGGAGGACGCCGAGGCCGGCGAGCCACTTGCCGCGCCCCGCGAGGCCGTTCTTCCCCTTCAGGACGAAGAGTCCCGTCACGGCGAGGAGCCCGAGGACGGCCGCGTAGACGTCCGCGGCCCAGGTCCAGAGCCCCTTCGGCTCGTTCAGGTGGAGGAAGTTCATCTCCCGGAGCGCGAACCGGCCGCGCGGCCGCTCGATCGTCGCCGTCCCCGCCGTCGCGTCGGCTTTCACGCTCCACCCCTCGTAGAAGAGCTCGACGAGGTGGGGCGCGGAGCGGAACGACGACTTCGGCGGCCCGGGGAGCCCGAGCCGCTCGACGAGGGCCGTCGCCATCGTCTCGCGGTCCGACACCGGTACGGGCGGGAACGTCCGCTCCTCGACGACGAGCTTCCAGCTCGGGTTCCACTGGTGCCGGTGGTTCAGCGCGACGCCCGAGATCGCGTAGACGAGCGTCAGCCCCGCTGCGAGGTATCCCAGGTCGCGGTGAAGGACGTTGTTGAGCTTCCGCCAGTTCAAGACGGGGCGCTCACTCGACGACGGCGCCGGTCCCCTGGATCTGGTAGACGACCGCCGGGCCGGTGACGGAGGCCGGGTCGAACTTCGTCCCCTTCTCCTCGCACTCGTGCTTTGCCTTCGCGATCGCCTGCTCCTTCGTCAGCTCGGTCTTTCGGAACGTCCCTTCGGCGACGACCTTCTTCCCCTTGTCGGTCATCGGGAAGACGATGACGCCGTCCTCGACCTTGATCCGGATCGTCTGGAACTCCACGTCTCCGGCGACGTTGATCCAGCAGCCGCGCTTCGCGCAGACCTCGGTGATGAGCCCTTCCACCTTCACGACCTTCCCGACGTAGGCGTCGGGCTTCGCCATCAGCTCGGAGAGCTTCACGGGGGCCGCCTCCGAGACTCCCTTGCCGTACTTCGTGGCGGCGGCGGCGGGAGCGGAGACGAGGGCCGCGAAGAGGGCGGCGGCGAAGGTCGTGCGGAGGGTCTTCTTCATCGGTCGTTGCTCCTGGCGTCGGCGTTCGAGCGGCGGATTCTACCGTCGCCCGTCGGGGCGTGCGTCAGGCGAGCAGCGCACCCTCGTGGACGAGGAGCCAGCGCTTCCGCTCGATCCCGCCGGAGAAGCCGTGGAGGCTCCCGTCGCTCGCGACGACGCGGTGGCACGGGACGACAAGGACCGCCGGGTTGCGCGCCGCGGCCATCCCGACCGCCCGCAGCGCCTTCGGATCGCCGACGGCGGCCGCGACGTCAGCGTAGGAGCGCGTCGACCCCGGGCGGATGCGGCGGAGCTCCGTCCACACCTTCTCCTGGAACGGCGTCCCGGCGAGATCGACCTCCACGTCGTCGAGCGCCTCGAGCTCGCCCCGGAAGTAGGCCCGAAGGCGCGTGCAGATCCCTCCGGGGTCCCGGTGCGAAGGCAGGAGGTCGGTTCCGAAGCGGGCCAGGAGCTGCTCGCGCGTCGAGGACGCGTCGGCGTCGAACGTCAGCTCGCAGAGCCGTCCGTCCCACACGACGGCGAGGAGCCGCCCGACCGGAGAGTCGAGGGTCGCGCTCGCGAGCCTCACTCCCGGAACGCTACCCCATTTCCGCGGGATCAGCGCCCCCGCGCGGCTCAGCTCTCCCCGGCCGGCCGCGCCCGCCGGGCCGCCACGAACGACCGGACGGCGGCGACGAGGAACCCGAGGAGGAGGAGCGCCATGACGCTCCGGAGGACGACGGCGGCGGGCCGCTGGGCCTCGCCGGCCAGGAGCGCCGGCAGCCCGAGGAGCCCGGGCGCCGACGGAACGAAGCCGAGGAGCGCCACCGCCGCGGCGGCGTGCATCGCGTGCTTCCGGAGGCTCTCCTTCCGCGCCACGAGCCCGCAGAGGCCCAGGAGGATGCCGAAACCGACCGGGATGAGGGCCGTCGGGCTCTGGAACGCGGCGTAGCCGCCGATGCCGGTCAGGACGAGGAGGGCGCCGATGACGAGGGCGAGACGGGAGACGTTCATCGGAAGCGCTAACGCGCGCGGGGGGGTCCCGGATTCCCGGCCTCCCGGCGGCGCAGCCCCGCCGTCCTTCCGAGGGTGACGGCGAGGAGCGTCGCCGCGAGGACTCCCGCGGCGCCGGCCAGGTTCAGCGCCCCGAAGCCGTGCCTCTCGTAGAGCGGGCCGAGCGCGAAGGCGCCGAGCGCGATCGCCAGGTCGTAGGCGCCGTAGAACGCGGCCATCGCCGTCCCGCGCGCGTCGCCCGCGAGATCGACCGTCCAGGCGACGAGGGCCGGGAACGAGAGCCCGGCCATGCCGACACCGTAGAGGACCGCCGCGGCCGCGAGGGAGAACGGCCCCCGGACGAAGCCCGTCCCGACGACTCCGACCGCCCCGAGGAGAAGGCCGGGCACCGCCACGGCGACCCGCCCGTACCGGTCCGAGAGCCGACCCGCGAAGGGCCGGACCGCGAGGATCGACACCGCGTAGAGGAGGAAGTAAGTCCCGGTCCTCCCCGTGCCGAGCTCGACGGGGACGAAGGCCAGGATCGCGCCGTAAGAGAGCGACGAGAGGAAGAGGACGCCGCAGGGGAGGAGCGCCCCCACCGGAAACGGTCCCCGGCCTCCCGTCCCCGCGGCGTGGCGCGGCTCCGTGACGGGCAGGAGGAGGCCGAGGGCCAGGAGGAAGAGGAGCGCCGTCCCGAGGAACGCCGTCGCCGGCCCCCCGAGACGCGACAGCGCCCCGCCCGCAGCCGGGCCGAGCGCCATCGCCACCGTCGGCGCCAGGCCCCAGACGCCGATCGCCTCCCCGCGGCGCTCGGCCGGAGCGAGGTCCGCGACGAGCGACGCGATCGCGGTCGTCGCGAGGCCCCACCCGATTCCCTGCACGCCCCGCACGACGAGGAGCGGTCCGAGCGAGGCGGAGAGGGGAAGCAGCGCCGTCGCCGCCGCGAAGATCGCGAGGCCGCCGAGGGCGAACGGTCGCCGCCCCTTCCGGTCGAGGGCGCGAGCCGATGCGGCGCGCGTGGCGAGCGCGGCCATCGAGGCGAGGCCGACGACGAGGCCGACCTCGCCCTTCGACGCGCCGCGCGCGGCCGCGTACGGCGGGAGGACCGGGATGAGGAAGTAGAAGCCGAAGAAGAGAACGGCCGTGGCCAGGACGACGAGGACGAACGGGCGGGTCAGGATCCGCGGGTCGGTCAGGGGCGCTCCTCCAGGTCGAGGAGGTGGAGGTCGAGCGCCTTCACGGAGACCTGGATCTCCCGGACCGACAGGCCGAGCGAGACGATCATCAGGACGAGGCTCGCCGCGAAGAGCGCCTTGCCGAGAACGACCTTCCCGAAGAAGAGGACGAACATGCAGACGACGCAGACGAGGAGGCTCGAGACTCCGGTCGCCTGCATCCCCTGGATCAGGTGGATCCGGTAGCGGAGGTTGTCGATCTGCTTCAGGACGAGCGGGTCGGCCCGTTCCCGGTAGTGCGCGTGCAGGCTTCGGACGAGCGTGGCGAGCGCGAGGGAGCGGTTCGTGTAGGCGAGGAGGAGG
>JAGOBQ010000164.1 GCA_017999215.1 Thermoanaerobaculia bacterium | reverse complement strand
CCCAGGACGAGAGCGGACGAGAGCGGGGTCAGGTCCGTTTTCCGTTGAAACACGGAAAACGGACCTGACCCCGTCTCCCCCAAACGGACCTGACCCCGTCTCCCCCGTCCGAACCCCGGGGCGGCGGGGCGCGTATTCACCTGTCGTGGGCTTCCCATGCAAGGAGGAACGATGAGATCCCGTTCCGGACGATTCCTCGGGGCCGCCGCGGCGGTCCTCTCCCTGGCCCTTCCCGCCGCCGCCGCGCCGAAGTCGGCGGGCTGGCACATCCCGACGGCGGTGAAGAAGCTGCCGAACGGCCTGACGGTCGTCGTCTCGGAGGACCGCTCGTCCCCGACGTTCGGCCTCTGCGTCGTCTACCGGATCGGCTTCCGCCTCGAGCCGAAGGGGCGGACCGGCTTCGCCCACCTCTTTGAGCACCTGATGTTCCAGGGGACGCCGAACGCCCCGAAGGGGACCTACGACCGGGTCATCGAGGGAGGAGGCGGCATCAACAACGGCTCCACCCGGTACGACTACACGAACTACATCGTGAGCGCCCCCGTGTCGGCCCTCGACGCGGTCCTCTGGCTCGAGGCCGACCGGATGAAGATGCTCGACTTCTCCGAGAAGAACCTCCAGAACCAGAAGGACGTCGTCAAGGAGGAGATCCGCGTCAACGTGCAGAACCGGCCCTACGGCCTCTTCTTCTGGACCGACGTCGCCGCCGCCGCCTTCGGCAAGTGGGAGAACGCGCACGACGGCTACGGCTCGTTCGCCGACCTCGACGCGGCGACCGCCGCCGACGCGAAGACCTTCTTCGAGAGCTTCTACGGCCCGAACAACGCCGTCCTGGCGATCGTCGGCGACGTCCCGGCCGAGGAGGCGTTCGCGAAGGTCGAGAAGTACTTCGGGGCGATCCCGGCGCGCGCCACGCCCCCGAAGCCCGACGTCGACGAGAAGGCGAACACGAAGGAGCGGGCGCTCGAGCAGACCGACCCGCTCGCGAACGTCCCCGCCGTGGCGGTGGGGTGGAAGCTCCCCTCGCGCGGGACCCCGGACGACGTCCCGGCCGCCGTCCTCGCCGACCTCCTCGCCGGCGGCGAGGCGTCGCGCCTCTACCAGGGGCTCGTGAAGGGGAAGGAGCTCCTCCTCGGGATCGAGGGGGGGGTGAACTGGCCGCTCGGCGACCCGTGGACCTACGAGGGCCCGACCCTCCTGACCCTCTTCGGCCTCTACAAGCCCGACACGACGGCGAAGGCCGTCGTCGCGGCGATCGACGAGGAGGTCGCGAAGGTGGCGCGCGGCGAGGTGAGCGCCCAGGAGCTTTCGCGGACGAAGACGAAGATGGTCTCCGACCTCTACGCGCAGCTCGAGATGCCGATGGAGCGGGCCGTCGCCCTCTCCCTCGCGCAGCTCTTCACGGGCGACGCCGCGAGCGTGAACGACGTTCCGCGCAGGCTCGCCGCCGTGACGCGGGCCGACCTCGCGCGCGTCGCCGCGACGTACCTCACCGCGCCGAACCGGACCGTCGTCGACCGCCGGCCCGCCCCGCAGAAGCCCGAAGCTCCCGCCGCGGCGGGGAAGTGAGGAGGACGCCGTGAAGAAGACTTCCGCCCTCGGCACCTTCCCGGCCCTCCTCTGCGCCGCCACGCTCCTCGCGCCCGCCGCCCGCGCGGCCGAGCCGGCCCCGCTCCCGAAGGAGCTGCCCCCTTACGGCGCCGACAAGCCGCTGCCGGTCCCCGCGATCGCGAAGTCGACCCTTCCGAACGGCCTCGCCGTCTGGCTCGTTACGCGGCCCGGCTTCCCGAAGGTCTCCGCCGTCCTCGCCGTCCGCGGCGGGACGGCCGTGGACCCCGCCGGAATGGAGGGCGCCGCCGGCCTCCTCGCCGCGACGATGAAGGAGGGGACCGCGAAGCGGAGCTCCCGCCGGATCGCCGAGGAGCTCCAGGCCGTCGGCGGCGACCTCTCCGTCGCGGCCGCGGCCGACGCTTTCTACCTCCGCGGAAGCGCCCTCGCCTCCGGCCTTCCGGCCCTCCTCGACCTCCTCGCCGACGTCGCCCGAAACCCCGCCTTCCCGCCCGGCGAGGTGGAGCTCGCGAAGGAGAACGCGCTCCAGGAGCTCGAGGCGCAGGAGGCGACGCCCGAGTACCTCGCGGGCAAGGCCTTCGCGAAGGCGGTCTACGGCGCCCACCCATACCACGTCGTCTCGCCGACGCGCGAGACGATCGGCAAGGTCGCGCCCGCGCTCCTCCGCGCCGAGCACGCGCGCCGCTTCCGCCCCGACGGGGCGCTCCTCGTCGTCGCGGGCGACCTCGACGAGGCCGCGGCGAAGGCCGGCGTCGCGAAGGCGTTCGGCGGCTGGGCCGCGTCGGGCGAGCCCCTCCCGCCGACGCCCCCTACGCCGCCGGCGCGAGAGCGCGAGATCCTCCTCGTCGACCGACCCGGCTCCGTCCAGTCGACGGTCGTCTCGGGGCGCCCCGGCCCCGCGGTGAACGAACCCGACTGGTACGACGTCCTCGTCGCGAACACGATCTACGCCGACGCCTTCGGCAGCCGCCTCGTGAGGAATATCCGCGAGGAGAAGGGCTACACCTACTCCCCCTCGGGCGACTTCACGACGCGCCGCGCTGGGAGCCTTCTCCAGATGCAGGCCGACGTCCGCAACGAGGTGACGGCGGCGACGCTCCTCGAGGTCTTCTACGAGCTCGACCGGATGGCCGCGACGACGCCGACGCCCGACGAGCTCGCCGGCGCGAAGCGCTACCAGGTGGGGCTCTACCTCCTGCGCAACCAGGTCCAGGACGCCGTCACCTCGACCCTCGCCCGCAACTGGGTCAACGGCCTGCCTCCGGAGGCGCTCGGCGAGTTCGTCACGAAGGTGAACGCCGTCACGGCCGACGGCGTCCGCGCGGCGGGGAGGAAGCACTTCCTCTCGAGCAGCCAGACCGTCGTCGTCGTCGGCGACGCGAAGGAGGCCCGTCCCCAGCTCGAGCTCTTCGGGACCGTCGCTGACATGAAGCCCTGAAACCTTCGGGACGCCCCGCCGCTGGCGGGGCGTCCCGCGAATATGGGGTCAGGTCCGCCTTCCGCTGCCCGGCAACGGAAAACGGACCTGACCCCATCCGACCCTGACCCCATCCGACCCTGGCAGGGCGTCCCGGGGCCCAAGCGTCGGGCGCCCGCCCCGGGCTCTCGCAGGGCGGGCGCCCACCGAGCGACCGGGGGACCGTTCGACGTACACTTCCGGGGCTGTTCGGTACGAGCTCGGAATGAAGCGACAGGACGCTGTCTCCCCTGTTCTCCTCGCGACGACGGCACTGGCCCTCGCCACGGCGGCGGCACGCGTCGACGCGCAGGGGACGTTCCGCCTCGCGGTCGAGGCGGTGGCGGGGTCGCGCAACCGCTCCGCCTCGAACGAGGCCGAGGGGCGGCTCACGCACCAGCCGAGGCTCGAGGGGGAGAGCCTTGCCGGCGCGAGGGCGTTCCGCCTCCGGCTCGCGTCCGCCGTCGACGCCACGGGACGCGATGTCCTTCCCGAGGAGCCCGAGCCGCCCCGGTGGGAGGAGCGTCCGAGCGGCCCGGGACTCTGGATCGTCCTCGCGAGCCCGGCACGCGGGGCGGCTTCGGTCACGGTCTCCGGAACGATCGAGCTCTGGATCCCCTCGCGCGACCCGGGCGCCGAGGTGACGATCCCGCGAGCCCTCGCGCGGCCGGGTGCCGTGCTCGCGGCGCCGGGCATGCGCTCCGCCGGCATCGCACTTCGTCTGGCGCCGCGCGGTGAGAGCGCACCGACGGTCGTCTCCTTGCGCGGCCGGTCCGCGGACGTCGATCGGGTTCGCAGCGTGCGCGTCCTGCGCGCCGACGGGACGGAGCTCTCGGCCTCGGGCCTCCAGGTGACGACCGCGGGAGAGACGGGGACTCTCGAGCTGCTCCTCGCCGAGCCGCCGCCCGTCGACGCGACGCTCGTCCTCGGGTTGCTCACGAAGCGATCCGTGGTGGCCGTTCCGTTCGAGCTGAAGGAGGTCGCGCTTCCGTGAGGAGGAACGCTGCGATCGCCGCCCTCGCCCTGCTGCCGGCGCTCCTCGCGTCGGCAGGGTGCGGCCTGCCCGAGCGCGTGCGGGGCCTCGTCGCGAGGCCGACGCCGACCCCGCTCCCCCGGGCCACTCCGGTTCCCGCGCCGCCGCTCGAGATGAGCTTCCTCGGCATCCGCGAGGACCGCGTCCGGGGCGGAGCGGCCGTTCCGGCCGGGACGACGATCGAGGTCGCTCTCGTGGGGACGAAGCGGGGCGACGTCGAGACGGCGCGCGTCGTCGTCGAGACCGCCGTCGACGACCTCGGGACGAACCTCGTTCCGGCCGGCGTCGCGAGCGCGAAGCACGAGCCCCCGCGGGGGGACGACGCGGCGGCGCCCGTCGTCCTGTCCGTTCCGCTGAAGCTCGCCGCCCGCGCCGCGTCCTCCCTCCGCGAGGTCTCGGGGTCGATCGAGCTCTACGTGCCCGAAGCCGATCCGGGCGCCGTCGTCACCGTTCCCCGCTTCCGTTCCCGGGCCGGATCGACGCTCGCGTCCCCCTCGCTCGCCGAGCACGCGGTCACGATCGCGATCGCGTCGGCGCAGGAGGCCGAGGCGCTGCCGGCCGACCCGGACGACCTCGTCCTGCGCGTCACCGACCCGGGCGGGTGCGTCGAGGGCTTCTACTTCGTCGATCCCGAGGGGACGGCCTGGGCGACCGACCGCGAGGAGCGGGGCGGGCTGGTCGTCGTGTCGGCGCGGGCCGAGACCCCCGGGCCGGAATGGGGGCTTCGGGTCCGGCTGAAGACCCCGAGCACGCTCCGCCGCTACCGATTCGCGTTGAAGGACGTCCCCCTTCCCTGATTCCGGGCCGCACGGGAAATCCGGCGGATGCCCGCTCGCGGAGGAGGGGCGTGTCGCGCCTCATCGACCGCATCGCTCCCATCCTGATCGCAGCCCTCTCCCTGGCCGACCGGGCCGTCGCGGCGGAGGGCTTTCGGCTCGACCTCGAGACGGGCGCCGCCTGGCAGCTCCGGAACGACTTCGCCGTCCCCGGAACCGGCGGGACGCGCCTCTCGATCGACGAGGCCGAGCGAGGCCCCTTGCTCGCGGCCCGCGCGACGCTGTGGGCCGACCTCGGCGAGAGGAGCTCCCTTCGCCTCGTCGCGGCCCCGTTCCGCGCGAAGTCGACGCTTACGCCCGAGAGCGCGGTCGAGTTCCACGGGGCCACGTTCGCCGCGGGGGAGCCTCTCGACGCGACCTGGGTCTTCGACTCGTGGCGGCTCTCGTACGTCTGGCGCTTCCGCTCGTCGGGACCGGTCTCCTTCCGCGCGGGGCTGACGGCCAAGGTCCGCGACGCGAGGATCGAGCTCGCGCAGGGAGGATTCTCGAAAGCGAAGACGAACACCGGCTTCGTCCCGCTCCTCTACGGGGGCGTCCGCTGGCAGATGACGCCGCGCCTCGCGCTCGACCTCGAGGCGGACGGCGCCGCGGCGAGCCAGGGGCGCGCGGTGGACGTGGCGGCCCGGCTCGAGGCGGGGGTCTCTCCCGGGGTGGATCTCTTCCTCGGCGCGCGGACGCTCGAGGGGGGCGTCGACGGAGACGAGGTCTACAGCTTCGCCTGGCTCGCGTACGGGGTCGGAGGCGTCTCCCTGCGGTTCTGAGCGGGTGCCCGGGAGCGCGAGGAGCGTCGGCGGCGCGATCGCCCGTCCTTCGCGAGACGGCCCCGCGGCGAGGGAGTCGCTCGAAGGACTATCATCGGAGCGTCGCCGGAACCGGCCGCTTCTTCCTCCGGCGCCTCCGCATCCCCCCGGCTCCCGGACTCGCCGGCTCGCCGCGGCCTCCCGGGGGGGGACGGGCCTCCTTCCTTCCGCCGAGCCGGACCTCCGGAGAGGCAGGGAATGAAACAGAACCACTTTCGCCTGTTCGCGATCCTGGTCGGTCTGCTCGTCTGCGCGGCAGCCGGTTACGGCGTCTACCACTTCGCCCAGGTCCCGGCCGAAGGCCATTTCGTCGACCCGGCCTTCGCACCGCCGCTGGCCGAGTCGGCCGGCCGGGTCGTGGTCTACGTCGCGGGCGAGCCGATCCTGAAGGCGATCGAGGAGCAGAAGGTCGTCCTGAAGCGAAAGGACGGCGACGCCCCCCTGGCCGCCACCGAGATCGTGGCGAGCCTGAACGAGCGCGACGGCGCACGCCTCGCGAGGGTCCCGCTGATGCTGGGCCTCGCGGCGCTCGCCGGGGGCGCGTTCGTCCTCTTCCTCATCGGCCTCTTCACGCCCCTCATCAGCGCGCTGAAGCCGCCGATGATCGTCGACCTCCACCTCGAGGAATGACGCCGGCGCGGGCGCGGCGCCGGCCATGCCGGGCCGCGCCCGCCCCCCGCCTGGATCTCCGAGCGCCGCCCGCTTCGTTCCCTTCGAAGCGGCCGGTCGTGCCTTCGCCGCGGGATATGATCGATTCGGCGACGGCTCGAAGCAGGAGACGCGGGGCTGCGCGGCCCGGTCAGACGGCCCGGGAGCGCGGGAGAGGGCGCGATGGACGGATCGGCCACCGACGATCCCGAATCGACGGACGGAGCGCCCGAGACGGCGACGCCCGCGGACGTCGCGTCGCTCTTGAGCGACCTCCGGGCAGCGAAGGCGGAGCTCGAGGCCCGCAACGAAGCCCTGCGTCTCGTGAACGACCTGACCTTTCGCCTCCAGCGACGGCTCGACCCGGAGGCGATCGCCGCGGAGACCGCGGAAGCGCTGAGCGGCGGGAGCGAGCCGCCGCTCGTGGCGATCTACCTGCTCGACGGGCCCGACGGTCCCCTCCGGCTCGTGGCGGGACGCGGTTTCACCGAGGAGGAGCTCCACCTCGGCGCGCAGCTCCCGCTCGAAGGGAGCGCGAGCGGCCGGGCCGTCCGGGAGCGGCGGATCGTCTCGCTCGGCGAGGTTCGCGTCGAGGGGCGAGAGGTGCATCCGGTCATGGACGCGCTCGCCCGGCGCCACGTCGCGTCCGGGCTCTGCATCCCGCTCGCGCACGGGGGGCGGCCTCTCGGGACGGTGAACGTCCTCTTTCCCGAGGGCCGGCCGCTCCGGCCCGAGGAGGCCGAGACGTTCGAAGGGGTCGCGCGTGCGGTCTCCCTCGCGGTCGCGAACGCGGGCCACCGGAGCGAGCTCGAGGAGCGCGCCTTCCGGGACGCGCTCACCCGCCTCCCGAACCGCGCCGGGTTCCACAGGCGGTTCGGGACTCTGGCCGAGACGGTCGGAGGCGGCCGGGCCGCGCTCGTCCTCCTCGACCTGGACTGGTTCCGGGAGATCAACGACACGCTCGGGCACAACTTCGGCGACGAGCTCCTCGTCCAGGTCGGCGCGCGCCTCGCAGAGAGGTGCGCCGACGGCATGGAGGTCTTCCGGCTCGGGGGCGACGAGTTCGCGATCGTCGTGCCTGGGGCGGAGAGCCGGGAAGACGGGGAGGCGGCCGCGCGGGAGATCCTCGCCCGGCTCGGGGAGCCGTTCCGGGTCGCCGGGATGGGGCTCGAGGTCGGCGCGTGCGCCGGCGTCGCGCATTTCCCCTCTCACGCTCGCGTGAGCCACGGCCTGCTCCGCTGCGCCGACGTGGCGCTGCACGTCGCGAAGAAGGGCTCCGGCGGCGTCGCCTGCTACGAACCCGACCGCGACGAGCACACGCCCGAGCGCCTGACCATCCTCTCGGATCTCGGAAGAGCCATCCGGGAGGGGCAGCTCGTCCTCCACTTCCAGCCGAAGGTGGCCCTCCAGTACGACTTCATCGAGGGCTTCGAAGCGCTCGTCCGCTGGCGGCACCCGCGCCTCGGGCTCCTCGGCTCGGGCCAGTTCGTGCCGTTCGCAGAGGCGACCGACGGCATGGTCGCCCTTACCTCCTGGGTCGTCCGGCGGGCGCTCGAGCAGCTCTCGGTCTGGAACCGGCAGCTGCCGAAGCTGACGATGGCCGTGAACCTCTCGGCGAGGAACCTCCTCGACCGAAGCTGCCCGGAGAAGCTGGAAGAGGTCATGAAGTCGGTCGGCGTCGACCCGGGGCTCGTGGAGTTCGAGCTGACGGAGTCGGCCGTCATGTCCGACCCGGAGACGGCGCTGAAGATGCTCGGGCGGATGCACGACTCCGGGGCCCGCCTCGCGATCGACGACTTCGGAACGGGGTACTCCTCCCTCTCCTACCTCACGCGCCTCCCCGTTGA
>JAGOBQ010000163.1 GCA_017999215.1 Thermoanaerobaculia bacterium | reverse complement strand
AACGGTTACGGCGACCGACACACCCTCGTGCGGCGGGGCGAGCCACACGGCCTCGGCGACATATACCTTCTCACTCAACTGACACCGATCGGCCCCACCGAACCTAAGTCTCCTCTCGGGCCGCCCCTTCGGGGCGGCCCGAGCTTTTTCCGCCGCCCGCTTTGCCGTACACTGGCCCGGACCGATGGGCCTCTTCAGCAGGACGCTGTCTCGCATCGACGAGATCAAGAGGAGCATGACCCGGGAGACCGGGCCGAGGCAGTTCCTCGCCGTCGCCGACGAGCATCGCCGGCAGGGGCGACCGCGCGAGGCGATCGACATCCTCGAGGCAGGGCTCGCGCAGAGCCCCACGTCCGTGGCGGGCTTCGTCGCCCTCGGGCGGCTCCTCCAGCAGACGGGTGAGCTCGACAAGGCGATCGACTCGTTCCAGGCCGCGTTGAAGCTGGATCCGCAGAACCTCGTGGCGATCCGCCAGCTCGGAGAGGTGCACCTCGCCAGGGGTGAGAAGGTCGAAGCGATCAAGCGGCTGAAGCTCTTCCGTGGCCTGAGCCCGGGGGATCGGGAGGTCGCGGAGCTGATTCGGCAGCTCGACGCCGAGCTGGCACCTCCGCCGTCGCCGAGGTCGGGAATCCGGCTCCCCGTGCCGTCCATCCCGCTTCCGCCCGTGCCGGGGACCTCGCCCCCGCCGTTGCAGTCCGTCGAGGTGGAGGCTCCGAAGCCGGCAGAGACGCCCCTGCCGCCGGCACAGCTGGAGTCGGTTTCGGCCGCGGTCCCTTCCTCAACGGACGACCTGGCCGCTCCGGAAGTCGAGGCGCTCCCCGACGTGCCTGCCTGGGGGACGATGCTCGAGCCGCCGGAGGCGGACATCGAGCCCGGGGCGCCGCCCATCGCCGACCCGAAGGAGACGTCTGCCCTCTCCGTCCCGGAAGAGCTTCCCGCGTTCTTCACGGAGCTGCCGCCAGTCCGAGGCCTCGAGCCTCCGGCAATCGAAGAGGAGCCCGAGCTCCTCGTCGAGAACAGGCGGGCAGAGAACCTGTCGGCGCAGCCCTTCGCGCCCACGCCTCCGCCGGAACCGGCAGTCCCGCTGTCGCCCGCGGTCCCGGTGCCGCAGCTCCCGGTCCCCGCCGCCACGGAAACATTGGCCGGTCTGCTGCGCGCGCAGGGCCACCTCGGACGTGCGCGCGAAGCCTATCTCGAGCTGGCTCGCACGGAGCCCGACCCGGCGAAGGCGAGGCGCTACCTCGACGCCGCCGCGGAGATCGCGTCGGCTCGGAGCGCCTCGGCCCGCGGGAGGCTCGAGCAGTGGGCCGAGCCGTTTGCACGCGGCCCCCGCCCGGGCAACGGCGACCTCGTCGCGGCCGTCGAGGAGATCGTGGAGAGGCTCGCGCCCGCGGCGGCCCTCGTGACCGACCTCGAGGGCGTCCCCGTCGTGAGCGTCGGCCCCCGGTTCGAAGCCGAAGCGATGGAGAGCCTGTCGGCCGAGCTGACGGCGTTCTGGAAGAACGTTCGCCGCGCCCGCGCCGAGGTCGGCGAGGGGGCGCTTCGGAGCCTCGTCCTCACGGGGAGCGCCGGGACGGCGGCCGTGCAGGCGATCACGCCCGAGTACGCGCTCCTCCTGAAGACAGGCCCCGGCGTCCCGGTGGGACGGATCCGGTTCGAGGCGGCGCGCGCCGCCGAGCAGCTTCGTCCGGCCCTCCTCTGAGGGTCGACCCGCTCCGCAGAAGATCGAATCCCCCGAAGAGAAGGAAATGAACGTCAAGGAAATCAGGGAACTCGCAGATCTGGTCGCACGCCGGGGCCTCGCCAGCCTCGAGCTCGAGGAAGGTGGCTTCCGCCTGCGCATCGAGGGGCCCCGCCCGGCGGTCCGCGAAGCGGCGCCGTCTCCCGTTTCGGCCTACCCGGCCGTCCCGGTGTCGTGGGAGGAGAAGACGCCCCGGACCGAGGCTCCTCCGACGGCCCCCCCGGCGGCCGCGCCCGAGGCCGACTCGGGGCTCCACGTCGTCACCTCGCCGATCGTCGGGACCTTCTATCGCGCGCCGAACCCGGAGGCCGAGCCGTTCGTGAAGATCGGCGACACGGTGGAGAAGGGCGCGACGCTCTGCATCATCGAGGCGATGAAGCTGATGAACGAGATCGAGGCCGACGTCGCCGGGACGATCGTCGAGGCCTTCCCGAAGAACGGCCAGCCGGTCGAGTTCGGCGAGAAGCTGTTCGGGATCCGGCCGGCCTGATGTTCCGCAAGGTCCTCGTCGCGAACCGCGGGGAGATCGCCCTGCGGATCATCGCCGCGTGCAAGGAGCTCGGCGTCGCGACCGTCGCCGTCCACTCGACGGTCGACCGCGACGCCCTGCACGTCGAAGCCGCCGACGAATCGGTCTGCATCGGGCCGGCGGCCCCCTCGGCCTCCTACCTCAACATCACGTCGCTCGTCGCGGCGGCGGAGATCACCGGGGCCGACGCGGTCCATCCGGGCTACGGGTTCCTCGCCGAGAACGCGCACTTCGCGGAGATCCTCGAGGAGGTCGGCCTCACCTGGATCGGCCCGTCTCCCGACGCGATCCGCCGGATGGGCGACAAGTCGACGGCGAAGGACACGGCGAAGAAGGCGGGCGTCCCGACGATTCCCGGGAGTCCCGGTCCGGTCTCCTCGACGGAGGAGGCGCTCCGGATCGCCGAGCGGATCGGCTACCCGGTCCTGCTGAAGGCGGTCGCGGGCGGCGGCGGGCGCGGGATGCGCGTCGCCCGGAACGGGAAGGAGCTCGCGGCCGCGTTCGAGCTCGCCACCGTGGAGGCCGAGAGGGCGTTCTCGAACGGCTCCCTCTACCTCGAGAAGTACCTGGCCGAGCCGAGGCACGTGGAGGTCCAGGTCTTCGGCGACCGCCTCGGGAAGATCGTCCACCTCGGCGAGCGGGAGTGCTCGCTGCAGCGGCGGCACCAGAAGGTCCTCGAGGAGTCGCCGTCCCCCGCGGTGTCGGCGGAGCTCCGGGAGAAGATGGGCGCGGCCGCGATCGCGGCGGCCCGGGCCGTCGACTACGTCGGGGCCGGGACGGTGGAGTTCCTCCTCGATCAGGACGGATCGTTCTACTTCATGGAGATGAACACGCGGATCCAGGTCGAGCACCCGGTGACCGAGATGGTGACCGGCTTCGACCTCGTGAAGGAGCAGATCCGGGTCGCCGCGGGCGAGCCGCTCTCGTTCCCGAGGGTCGGGACCGCGAAGGACGACTTCCGCCCCCGCGGCCACGCGATCGAGTTCCGGATCAACGCCGAGGACCCGGAGAAGTTCACGCCCTCTCCCGGGACGATCACGACGCTCCACGTCCCCGGCGGGCCGGGAGTGCGCGTCGACACGGCCGCCTACATCGGGTGGCGGATCCCTCCGCACTACGACTCCCTCCTCGCCAAGCTGATCGTCCACGGCCAGACGCGCGAGGAGGCGCTCGCGCGCGGGCGGCGGGCCCTCGAGCTCTTCGTCGTCGAGGGGGTCAAGACGACGATCCCGCTCCACCTTCGGCTCCTCGACGCCCCCGACGTGCGGCACGGACGCTTCTCGACGAAGTGGCTCGAGCGGTGGCTCGCCGGAGAGACGCCGGCGGCGTGACCGCCCTTCCGTCGTGACGACCGGACCCGGGCGCGTCTTCCTCGTCGGCTTCGTGGGGGCCGGGAAGTCGACGGCGGGGCGCGCGCTCGCCGGGCGCCTCGACGTCCCGTTCCTCGACCTCGACGAGGCGTTCGAGGCGCTCGCCGGCCTCACGATCCGCCGCGCGTTCGAGGAGCGGGGCGAAGCGTGGTTCCGGGAGAGGGAGGCGGAGCTCCTGCGGGGCTGCGAGGCGTTCCCCGACGTCGTCGTCGCTCTCGGGGGCGGCACCTTCACGTTCCCGGAGAACCGGGCCGTGGTCCGCCGGACCGGCCGGTCCCTCTTCCTGGACGTCCCCTTCGAGGCGATCGCGGCGCGGCTCGGCGTGAAGGCGATCGACCGGCCCCTCTTCCGCTCGCTCGAGGAGGCGCGCGCTCTCTATGAGGAGCGGCGCGCTTCCTATAGACTTTCCGACACGATCCTGGCGCTGGAGGGGGACGAGGGGGTGGACGCCGTGGTCGATCGAATCGTCGAGGCGCTCGAGAGCCGGGGAGTCGGCTGAGGAGGTGCGTTACCTCCTTCTCTCCGACCTGCACTCCAACGACGAGGCCCTCTCCGCCGTCCTCGCGCGCGTGAGGCGCAAGAAGCTCGACCGCGTCGTCTGCCTCGGCGACTTCGTCGGGTACGCGGCCGACCCGAACAAGGTCCTCGACAAGATCCGCACGCTGCCCCGTCCGGCCGTCTCGATCCGCGGCAACCACGACAAGGTCGTCTCGGGCGTCGACTCCGGCGAGATGTTCAACGCGCCCGCGCTCCTCGCGGCCCGCTGGACGGCCGAGAGGCTCTCGAAGGAAAACCTCGAGTTCCTGCGCCGCCTGCCGTGCGGCCCGGTCCTCGTGGACGAGACGTTCGCGATCTGCCACGGCTCGCCCCTCGACGAGGACGCCTACATCTTCTCGGACTGGGACGCCCAGATGAACTTCGTCCACATGGATCGCGTGGCGCCGTCCGTCAACGTCTCGTTCTTCGGGCACAGCCACATCCCTTCGATCTTCACCCTCGCCTCCGACGGGATCCTCGTGGAGGCCGTGCGGGGAAGCCGGAGGAAGCTCTTCCTCGAGCCGGGGCGCCGGTATCTCGTCAATCCCGGCTCGGTCGGCCAGCCGCGCGACCGGAACCCGCGCGCGAGCTACGCGATATTCGACTCGGAGGAGCGGACCGTCACGTTCGACAGGGTGCCGTACGACGTGAAGACGGCCCGGCAGAAGGTCCTTCGGGCCGGGCTTCCGACGATCCTCGGCGACCGTCTCCTCCTGGGACTCTGAGGAGCGCGTGGCTCATCTCCGTCCCGTCGCCGCGAGGGGCGGGCGTGCGGCCCTCGCAGCCGCCCTTCTCGCCCTTGGAGCCTGTTCCTCCCTCCCGCCGCCGTCCGGCGATGGGAACGCGCGGGCCGCTCGGGTCGAGGTCGTCGCGCGCCTCCTCGAGATGGAAGACCGGCGCCTCTGGGACGCCCCTCTCGCGGACGCTGCGGCCGGTTCGGACGACGTCGTCCTCCGCGAGCGGGCGGCCTTCGCGGCCGGCCGGATCCGGCCCGACGATGCGCCCGCGCTCCTGACGCGGCTCCTGTCGGACCGCGAGCCCCGGGTCCGCCGGGCGGCGGCGTTCGCCGCCGGTCTCGCCGCGGAGCGGGGCCTCGTTCCGGCCCTCCGGGCCTCGCTCGCCGACGCCGATCCGGAGACGGCCGCCGCGGCGGCGATCGCGCTCGGACGGATCGGAGGCGCGGACGCGGAGGAGGCCCTCCGCAAGGCCCTGCGCGCCGCCTCCGGGCCCATCGCGGCGGCGGCCGCGGCCCTCTACCGCTCGAAGGACCCGGCCCTGGTCCCGCTCCTCGCCGGGGCGGCGCTCTCGCCCGACCGGGAGACGCGGCGGAGGGCGGCGTGGTCGCTCTCCCGAGCTCCGAGGCCGGGGAGCGCGCCGGCGCTTCGCGGGCTCCTGCGCGACGAGGACCCGGAGATCGCGGCCTGGGCCGCGCGGGGGCTCGGACTGCTGGGCGACGCGGAAGCCGCGCCCGCGCTCTCGAAGCTCGCGCTCGGGCCGGAGCCCGGGCCCGCGATCCAGGCGCTCCTCGCCCTCGAGCGGCTCGCGGCCGACGCGGCCGCGCGGGAGCTCGCGCGTGAGGCGGGTCTTGCCCGGTGGGAGGACCCCCATCCCGGGATCGCCGTCGCGGCGCTCTCGCTCCTCCGGCGCTCGGCGGAGGCCGCCAATGTCCGTGAGCTCCTCGCCCGCGTGGCCGCCTCGGGCGGGCGGCGCGGCGGGGTCGCGCTCGCGAGCCTCGCGGCGGGAGACGCGGAACGCGCGTTCGGCCTCGCCTTCCCGCCGGGCGGTGCCGCTCCTCTCGACCTGCGGCTCGGAGCCGCGGAGGCGCTCCCTCACGTGGCCGCCGAGCGCGCCGGGCCGTGGCTCGAGGCGCTTCTCGCGGACCCCGCGCCCCGCGTCCGGATGGAGGCGGTCTCGCGCTTCCCGCGCCCTCTCGTTCCCGGCAGGCTGCCGCTCCTGGCGCGCGCCCTCGCCGACCCGGACGGCGCCGTCCGGGCCGCCGCCCTCGACGCCTCGGCCCCCCTCGCCGCGGGGACGGAGAAGGACGCGGCGCTCGCAACGGCGTGGCATGAGGCGTTCAGAGCGCTCGTCGCCTCCGGCGAGGCGGACCTCGTCGCCTCCGCCCTCGACGCCGCCGCGTCTCTGCCCGAAGGCGGGCGGGAGCTCCTCGCGGCGTACCGCGACGCGGGGGACGACCTTGCGCGCGAGCGGGCCCGGCGGCTCCTCCGGGAGCGTTTCGGCGAGACGTCGAGCGGATCGCCGCGGAGCGTCGCGACGCGCCTGGCGGCGGCGGAATACCGGCGGCTGGCCGAGCGGGCCGAGGGGCCGCGGCTCCGAGTCCTCGTCGAGACGACCCGGGGCTCCTTCGAAGCAGGGCTCTTCCCGGACGCGGCCCCGATGACGGTCGAGAGCTTCGTCTCGCTCGCCCGTGCGGGATTCTTCGACGGGACGACGATCCACCGCGTCGTCCCCGATTTCGTCGTTCAGGCGGGCGACCCGCGCGGGGACGGGACCGGCGGCCCCGGCTACGCGATCCGCGACGAGCTGAACCCGATCCCGTACGTTCGTGGCCGGCTCGGCATGGCGCTCTCCGGCCCCGACACGGGCGGCTCCCAGTGGTTCGTCGCCCTCTCGCGCCAGCCCCACCTCGACGGCGGCTACACCGTCTTCGGCGAGGTGACGTCCGGCATCGAGGTCGTCGACCGGATCGAGCAGAACGACCGCCTCCTCTCCGTGCGTGTCCTCGGGGAGCGGGCGTCCGGCGGGGGTGCCGCCGGAGGTCCCGCCCGCGGCGTAAACTGACCCCAGCCATGCCGCGCTTCACGGTTCTCGAGACCTCCGCTCTCTTCTCGAACCGCGTCAAGTACGACTACCTCTTCGAGATGGAGATGTGGCTGAAGGGGGTCGAGAGGTTCTTCGTCCTCGACCACCTCCCGCTCTCGGCGTTCGAGAGGTCGCACGCGTCGCTGAAGAACTTCGTCGAGGAGGTCGCGGTCGTGAGGTCCGGCATCTCGCACCTCGCGCTCCTGACGACGCACCTCCTCGGGGAGGGGAAGGAGGATCTCGCATCGTTCCTCCTCTTCCTCGACAGCCAGGTCTCCCGAGGCTCGGGGGGCGCCTCCGTTCCGCAGCGCCGGGGGAGCGCGGAGACCGAGCTCGCCCTCGTCGTGGAGAAGCTCGACGACTTCTCGAAGGTCCTCGACGAGCTCTCCCGGGCCCCGTTCCTCCCCCTGCAGACCTACCTTTCCCTCGGGAGGATCGTCGTCGGGACGCTCAAGTCCGACCCGAACCTGGGCGTCCTCTTCCGCGAGAACCTGCGGCCCGT
The DNA here is from genome assembly GCA_017999215.1 of Thermoanaerobaculia bacterium. Classification (GTDB taxonomy): domain Bacteria; phylum Acidobacteriota; class Thermoanaerobaculia; order UBA5066; family UBA5066; genus UBA5066. Next base: position 698 of record JAGOBQ010000163.1, on the reverse strand, counting down.
CCTCGACCGCGAGTCGAAGCAGTCGCTCGCGCGGGTCCTCGGCGCCGTCTCCGACGCGAGCCAGAAGTCGGCTCTCGCAGCGCTCTTCGTCGAGCTCTTCAAGGGGCTGCGCTGGACCGAGCGGATCCGGCAGACGATCGAGTCGCCCGCGACGATCAAGCGCGCGCTCCTCGTCTTCAGCCTCATCCGCGCGCAGGCGACGAGCCTCGGCGAGTTCATCCGGAAGAGGCTCCTGCCGCGGTTCCCGGAGGACACCCCGGTCGCCGCGGGCCTCGAGCGCCTCGTCTTCTCCGTGGAGATGGAGATGAGGAAGGTGATGGAGCTCGAGCTCGTCGACGTCGCCCTGATGAAGGACCCGAAGCTCGTCTACGCGCGGATGGAGGACGCCTCCGGGATCCTGAAGGACCTCTTCCAGCAGAGCATCATCGGCCTCGCGGAGACGTTCTCCTCGGACGTCGACGGGCGGGCGCTCTTCCCGGAGTACCGGACGAAGCTGGACCAGAGCCTGCGCCTGCGCGACGACCTCTGGGAGCTCCTCCAGGCGGTCCAGGCCTTCTCCCGGGGCGCCGACAAGAAGGCGCTGAAGGCGATGATCGACTCGCTCGACGCGTTCCGCTGCGGCTCGATGAAGCACCTCATGTTCAAGGACTGGTCGCTCTTCGACCGCTTCCATTCCGGCTTCTCGCGCGAGCGGAGCC
>JAGOBQ010000162.1 GCA_017999215.1 Thermoanaerobaculia bacterium | reverse complement strand
CCGCTGCTGGATCCACCCCGGAGGACCGCTCCCCGCGAGCGCCGCGGAGCTCGACCCGGCGGCCTCGGTCGCGATGGCGGAGGCCTTCGACTCCTTCCCGATGCTCCTCGCGCTGACGAAGTTCAGCTCGACGGCGCCGCTGAAGATGGCCGCGAAGAAGCACCCGATGAGGGCCGCGACGATGCCCGGCTTCTCGGCCGCGATGATCCCGGCGCTCCGCCTCGACTACGGCGAGGTGAACCGGCGCGTCGACATCCTGAAGGCGAACCTCGACCGGGCGACGGGGGCCGACTTCGTCTTCCGCCACCCCGGAGGCGAAGACCGCCTCCACCTCGACCTGCGCCACCGGACGGGGCACGCCTCCGGCGGCCTCCTCCCGAAGCGCGGCGTCGCGGGGAACCTCCCCTCGGGCGAGTCGTACATCGTCCCCTACGAGGGAGAGGTCGAAGGCGACCCGAGCCGTTCGGAGGGCGTCCTCCCGGTCCAGTTCGGGAAGGAGGTCGTCCGCTACCGCGTCGAGCGGAACCGCGCCGTCGAGGTCCTCACGCGCGGCCCCGAGTCGGAGCGGGAGGCGGCGCTCCTCGCGAAGGAGCCCGCCTACGCGAACCTCGCCGAGCTCGGCCTCGGCGTCCTCGCGGCGTTCGGCGTCAAGCCGGTCGGCTCCGTCCTCCTCGACGAGAAGCTCGGCCTCCACATCGCGTTCGGGAGGAGCGAGCACTTCGGCGGGCAGGTCGGCCCCGACGCCTTCTCCTCGCCCGAGGCGGTCGTCCACATCGACCGCGTCTACGTTCCCGAGACGCAGCCCGACGTCCTCCCCGCGAGCGTCGACCTCGTCTTCGAGGACGGGGAACGCCTCGCGCTGATGCGCGACGGGGAGTTCGGGCCGGTCTTCTAGCCCGGCCGGGCGGCGGCGATCGCTTCCCCGGGCGGCGGCTCTCGCCTATCCTCTGCCCGCCATCCGAAGTGCCGCCGAAAGGAGAACTCCCATGAGCTCTCGTGCAGGGATTGCATTCGCCGCCTGCGCTCTCGTTCTCTCCACTGCCGCCCCGGCGGCGAACCCGTCCTCCGTCACGTGCAACGGCGTTGAGATGCCGGTGAAGGCCGGCGTCGCGGTGTGGGACGCGAAGGGGACGACGCTCCAGCTCTTCCTGCTCCCGTTCGAGCCGACGGCGGCCGAGACCGAGCGCCTCGCTCGGGGGGACACGACGTGGCTGGACAAGCGAGCCCTCGTCAACCCGAAGAAGTGGCCGCGCTGGAACCCGCACGCCTACTTCCTCCTCGGCTGGTCCTGGAACCCGAAGGCCGCGGGCGACGCCGAGAAGCTGAACATGTGCACCCTGTTCCAGCACGACGTCGCGAAGAACGCCGTCAACAGCTTCGTCGACTGCCAGGACAAGAAGCTGAACGGCCGGCTCGAAGGGCGGCTCGCCGCGGGAGAGTCGATCACGGTCGCGTCCCGGGGCGAGGGGAAGAACGGGGACTACGCGGTCGCGTGGGACTTCCGGGTCACGACGAAGGTCCTTCTCAAGCCCTGACCGCGCGCTCGCCGCCGGGTCGGCTCCGGCCCTCCCGGCGGCCGCCGAGCCCGCCTTCAGTCGAGGTCGATCCTCCGGCTGAGCATCCGGTCTCCGTCGAAGGCGAAGAAGGCCCGGAACGGCCTCCCTTCGAGCGCGAGTGGGAGCCAGTAGCGGTCGTCCTCCCACATCCGCTCGTACGGGATCTCGTCGACCGGGCACCAGAACGGGTCGGCCTCGCGCGTCGCGTGCGGCGTGCCGGAATGCGTCGAGGCGAAGAAGACCGTCCCGTGGAGCGCGTAGCCGTCGACGAACTGGAACGAGAGCTCGCCCGCCTTCGTCAGGCCGGACGCATCGACCCCCACCTCCTCGCGCACCTCGCGGATCGCGGCCTCCTCGGCCGTCTCGCCCGGGTCGATCCGCCCGCCGGGCGCGTTCACCTTCCCGGCGCCGAGGCCGGTCCTCTTGTGGATCAGGAGAAGGCGCTCGCCGTCCCGCACGAAGCAGAGGACGGCGCGCTCGGTCGGCTCCCAGCGCGACCAGTCGACCTCCGCGAAGCCGCCCGGACGGGCGGAGGTTTCAGAGCCGGCCGGCAAGGAGAGTCCCCTGCTCGATTGCGCGCTTCGCGTCGAGCTCGGCCGCGACGTCGGCGCCTCCGATGAGGTGGAGCGAGACGCCCGCCGCGCGGAGCGGCGCCTCCAGGTCGCGGAGCGGCTCCTGCCCTGCGCAGAGGACGACCGTGTCGACCTCGAGGAGGCGCGTCTCGGGGCGCTCCTTGCCGAGCGTGACCGTCAGCCCGGCGTCGTCGATCCGGTCGTAGCGGGCCCCCGCGAGCATCTCCACCCCCTTCGCCTTCAGCGCGGCGCGGTGGATCCAGCCCGTCGTCTTCGCGAGGCCGGCGCCCGGCCTCGTGGCCTTGCGCTGGAGGAGCGTCACGCGGCGCGCCGCCTTCGCGGGCCGCGGCTTCACGAGGCCGCCGCGCGCCGCCGCCGGATCGGCGACGCCCCACTCCGCCTTCCACCGCTCGAGGTCGAGCCCGCGCGGCTCGCCTTCCTCCACCAGGAACGTCGCGACGTCGAAGCCGATCCCGCCCGCGCCGACGATCGCGACCCGCTCGCCGACCGGCTTCCGGCCGAGGAGGACGTCGACGTACGAGAGGACCTTCGGATGCTCCTGCCCGGGGATGCCGGGGCTGCGGGGCACGACGCCGGTCGCGAGGACGACCTCGTCGTACCTCCCCGCGACGAGCGCCTCGGCCGTCGCGCGCGTCCCGAGCTTCAGCGCCACTCCCGTCGTCTCGATCCGCTTCCCGAAGTAGCGGAGCGTCTCGGCGAACTCCTCCTTCCCGGGGACCCGCTTCGCCAGGTTGAACTGACCGCCGATCTCCCCCGCCGCCTCGAAGAGGTCGACGGCGTGCCCGCGCGCGGCGAGCTCCGTCGCGCAGGCGAGGCCGGCCGGTCCGGCGCCGACGACGGCCACCTTCCTGCGCGCCGTGGCCGCCGGGAAGACGAGGACGGTCTCGCGGCAGGCGCGCGGGTTGACGAGGCAGGAGACCTCCTGCCCCGCGAAGACGTGGTCGAGGCAGGCCTGGTTGCAGGCGATGCAGGTGTTGATCTCGTCCGCGCGCCCCTCCGCCGCCTTTCGCACGAGGTCGAGGTCGGCGAGGAGCGGCCGGGCCATCGAGACCATGTCGGCGTCGCCCGAGGCGAGGATCTCCTCGGCGACCTCGGGCGCGTTGATCCGGTTCGTCGTGCAGAGCGGGATCCCGACCTCGCCCTTCAGCTTCCGGGTCACCCAGGCGAACGCGGCCCGCGGCACGCTCGTCGCGATCGTCGGGACGCGCGCCTCGTGCCAGCCGATCCCCGTGTTCAGGATCGTCGCGCCGGCCCTCTCGATCGCCTTCGCGAGCGCCACGACCTCCTCCCAGCTGCTGCCGTCGGGGACGAGGTCGAGGAGCGAGATCCGGAAGACGAGGATGAAGTCCTTCCCTACCGCCTCGCGCAGGCGCGAGACGACCTCCACCGGAAGACGCATCCGGTTCTCGTACGGCCCGCCCCACCGGTCGGTGCGCCGGTTCGTCCGGGTGACGAGGAACTCGTTGAGGAAGTACCCCTCCGAGCCCATCACCTCGACGCCGTCGTACCCCGCCTCGCGGGCGAGGACGCCGCACCTCACGAACGCCCGGATCTGCCGCTCGACACCGCGCGCCGAGAGCGCCCGCGGCGTGAACGGCGAGATCGGCGACTTGACCCGCGACGGGGCGACCGAGAGCGGCGTGTAGCCGTACCGCCCCGAGTGGAGGATCTGGAGCGCGATCTTCCCCCCCTCGGCGTGAACGGCGTCCGTGAGCGGCCGGTGAGCCCGCGCGGCCCGCGCGCTCGCGAGGCGCGCGCCGAACGGCGAGAGCCACCCCTCGACGTTCGGGGCGAAGCCGCCCGTCACGATCAGCCCCGCCCCGCCGCGCGCCCGCGCCGCGAAGTAGGCCGCGAGCCGCGGGAACCGGCTTTCCCTGTCCTCCAGCCCCGTGTGCATCGAGCCCATCAGGACCCGGTTCCGGAGCGTCGTGAAGCCGAGGTCGAGGGGTGCGAGGAGGTGAGGGTACGGAGCGGGCCGGCTCATGGACGCCGAGTATCCCGCGGGAGGCCCGGGTGCGGGGCCGCCAGGTGACGGCGCCGGCGATGCTCCCCTATTCGATCCCGTAGTCGACCTCGGTCCGTCGCACCTTCCAGGCCGCGAACGCGAGGAGGGCCGCGGTGAAGAGGAGCGGGACCGGGATCGAGACCCAGACGGGAAGCGGCTCGCCGAGGATCGCGAGGAAGCTCTCGGGGACCCGGACCGGCGTCAGCGAGAGGAGGTAGTGGATGAGGCCGAGCCGCTTGAGCCCCTCGGGGAGGAGGAAGTTCAGGTGCTCCCACCCCCAGAACGCGAGCGCCGGGAAGATCGGGTTCTTCACCCACTGGCCGAACGCGAGGAAGACGGCGCCGTAGGCCGCGCAGGCGAGGACCGCGACGAAGACGTAGGCGGCCGTCCGCCCCGCGCCGCCCGCGCCGAGGTGCGCGAGCATCGCCGGCCGCCCCGAGTCCGAGAGGAGGAGGAGATAGGAGGCGGCGGAGGTGAGGCCGAAGAGCGTCGCCGTCAGGGCGAAGGCGGCGAGGTACTTGCCGAGGAGGACGACCTCGCGGCGGACCGGGGCGAGGAAGAGGTGGTGGAGCGTCTTCGTGATCTGCTCGCCGCGCACGAGGCCGCCGAACGTGAAGAGGCACCCGAAGTAGAGCGTCCCCTGCAGGACGAGGTTCTGGAAGATGAAGGCGAACGAGTTCTCGGCCCGCGCGGCCGGGAGGGGCGTGTCCCGCGTCGTGAGGCCGACGATCGAGAGGAGGACCGGCGCCAGGGCGAAGAAGAGCGTCGCCCGCCCCTCCCGTCCGCGGAAGAGGCGCTTCAGCTCGAGGACGAAGACCGCCCGGAGCTGCCGGAGCCTCGCGTCCCGCCTCATTCGCCCTCCCCTCCCTCGATCAGGTAGCGATAGACCGCCTTCACGTCGTCGTCCGCCGGCGTGACCGTCTCGACCTCGAGGCCGCCTTCGAGGACGGCTTCGTTCAGGGCCAGGAAGAAGCGGTCGGGCGTCCGCGTCCGCGCGAGGAGCCCGCCGCCGTCCTCGTGGAGCTCCACCTCCGTCACGAGACCCTCGCCGAAGAGGCGCGCCGCGAGGGCGCCGGGCCGGTCGCACCGGACGAGGACCTGCATCGGCCGCTCGACGACCTCCTCGCGCAGGCCGTGCGATTCCCCTTCCGCCACGACGTAGCCCGACTTCACGAGGACGACGCGGTCGGCGAGGAGGTCGACCTCGTGGAGGATGTGGCTCGAGACGACGACGTGCTTCCCCTCGGCCGCGAGGGTCCGGAAGAGCTCCAGGACCTCCGCCCGGGCCATCGGGTCGAGCCCGTTCAGCGGCTCGTCGAGGAGGAGGACGCGCGGGTCGGGCGCGATCGCCGCGGCGAGGCGGAGCCGCTGCTTCATCCCCTTGCTGTAGCCGGCCACCTTCCGCCCGGCGGCGTCGACGAGGCTGACCCGCTCGAGGGCCTTCCCGGCGAGCGCCCGCGCGGCGGCCCGCCCTTCGCCGCGGAGGGAGAGGACCCCCTCGAGGAAGCTCCATCCGGTCGCCCCCGCCGGGAACGCCTCGAAGCAGGTGCAATAGCCGCAGGCGGAGAAGAGGCTCTCGGGGTCGTCGGGCGGAATGCCGAGGACGCGGACGCGCCCGCGCGTGGGACGGATCAGGCCCGTCGCGAGGTTCATGAGCGTCGTCTTGCCGGAGCCGTTCGGGCCGACGAGGCCGGTGATCCCGGGAGGGATCGTGAGCGTGACCCGGTCGACGCCGAGGACCTCGCCGTAGAACTTCGAGACCTCCTCGAAAACGATGAGGTCCGTCTCGAGCGCCGCGCTCACCGGACCACCTCGAACGCCTTCAGCTTTCTCCGAAGGAGGAGGAGCGCGAGCGCCGTCGCCGTCAGGAGGCTCGCCCAGGCCCCTCCGAGCGGGATTCCGGCCCGGACCGGAATGCCGAAGAGCCCCTCCAGGACGCGCCCCCAGGCGAGGCCGATGTTCAGCACCCCGCCCCACTCGACGTCCAGCGTCGCGTTCAGCGCCTGGCCGAAGACGGCCGGCACGACGCCGAGGCCGATGAGGAGGCCGCGCGCGACCGCCCGGTTCCTCACCCAGGCGGAGACCGCCATCGACACGAGCGACAGGAACAGGACGAGGAGGAGCGACCCGAGGAGGATCGACCCGGCGATTCCGGCGTGCCCGGCGATCCAGCTCCCGTCGGCGAGCGAGGCCTGGAGGACGAAGACGAGGAGGAGCGGGGCCCAGGTGATCGCCGAGAGGAGCGCCGCGAGGACGAGGAGCTTGCCGGCGACGTACTGCCAGCGCGAGATGGGGCGCGAGAAGTAGAGCGGCAGCGCGCCGTTCACGAGGTCGGGCGAGACGAGCGACGGCCCGACGAAGAGCGTCAGGGCGAACGCGAAGTACGACTGCGCCACGAGGAGCCAGCCGAAGAACTGGGCGTCGATCGGGAGGGGGATCCCCCCCGCGAACGGCGTGTTCACGAGCGCGGCGACGTTGTGCTTCAGCCAGACGAGGACGAGGGCCCCGACGGGAACGAGGAACGCCGAGGTGAACGCCCCGGTGACGAGCTTTCCCGCGAACGCCTCCTTCCAGGCGTAGCGCGGCAGGACGAGGAGCCGCGTGAGCGTCGACGTCGGAGTCCCCGCGAAGGGGCGGAAGCGGCGCGCGCGGACCGTCATGCGCCGTTCTCCATCGCCCTCTGGAAGATCTCCTCGAGCGAGTCGCGCTGGTACGTCAGGTGCCGGAGCTGGACTCCCGTCTCGCCGGCGAGGCGGTAGAGCTCGCGCGGGCCGACGCCGTCGGGGAGGACGACCTTCAGCCGCCGGCGGATGCCGGGCGCCACGGCGCATCCGAGTCCCGCGAGAGACGCGGCGAAGTCGCCGTTCCCGCCCACGGCCTCGAGCTCCACGAGGCGCCGGTTCGCACGGCGTTCCGCCTCGAGGTCGCAGAGCGCGGCGATCCGGCCGTCGCGGAGGATGAGGACCTCGTCGCAGCACTCCTCGACGTCCCGGAGGAGGTGCGACGAGAGGACGACGCGGATCTCCCCCGCCTCCCGGATCTCCTTGATGAGCCGGATCATCCGCTGCCGCGCCGGCGGGTCGAGGCCGTTCGTCGGCTCGTCGAGGAAGAGGACCCGCGGGCCGTGGGCGATCGCCTGGGCCAGCTTCGCGAGCTGCTTCATCCCGAGCGAGTAGGTCTCGAGGTTCCGGTACCGGACCTCGCCGAGGCCGACGGAGAAGAGCGCCTCGTGGGCCCGCTCGAGCGCCTCGGCGCGCGGGAGGCCCGAGAGCTCCGCGAACATGGCGACGTAGCGGACGCCCGAGATCCCCGCGACGAAGGCGTCGTTCTCGGGCATGTAGCCGATCGCCCGCCGGACCTCGCGGCTCTCCCGCACGACGTCGAGGCCCTCGAGGCGGGCCGTTCCCGACGACGGGCGGAAGAACCCGAGGAGCGTGTGGAGGAGCGTCGTCTTCCCCGCGCCGTTCGGCCCGAGAAGGCCGATGGCCCGGCCGGAGAGCGTGCCCCGGAGGTCCCGGAGCACGTCCCGCCGGCCGAGCCGGACCGAGAGGCCGTCGAGCTCGAGGAAGGCGGTCACCGGCCTCCACTCGCGGGGGCGTGGAGGGCGGCCCCGGCCGCGACGAGGGAGCCGAGCTCGGCCAGGCCGGCGCCCGAGGAGCCGAAGACGACGCGCGTCGGCTCGGCCCAGGCCCAGGCGAGCGAGGCGCCGGAGCCGGAGAGCTCGGAGGCCGCCGACCCGGGCGCGGCGCCGACGGCGCTCGCGAGGGCGCCGAGCGCGCCGCCGACGTCCTGGAAGGCGAGCATCGAGAAGTCGAGCGGCCCGTCCTTCGGGAGGAGCGACACGAGCTTCGGCGCGGTCAGGAGCGTGTCGCCCGTCGCGTGCGCCTCGGCGGCGCGGACCAGCAGCGCCTTCTCGGGGGCGACGACGAGGTACCCGTCCACGAACGCGTACTGTAGACGAGAGGTCCCCTCCCCCGTCACGAGGGAGTGGATCGTCAGCCCGGAGACCTCCTCGGTCACGAGCTTCGCGCCGGGGCGGCCGCGCGCGCGGGACTCTGCGTCGGCGAGGGAGACGAGCGTCACGATGGTCCCCGCGAGC
>JAGOBQ010000161.1 GCA_017999215.1 Thermoanaerobaculia bacterium | reverse complement strand
GCGGAATCCCGAGGCGGTGGGGGGGGGCGGCGTCCTTCGCATGGTCGGGATCGCCGGCGGACGCGCGCCGGGGCGCGCACCCGGTCGCGCCGCCGGTCGCGGAGGCGTCCACGTCTCCTGCGATTCGCCTTCGTAGTCGGGGAAGAGACCGGCGCCTCGCCCTCCGCCGCGGAAGCCGTCGGCCGACCCCGGGCCGAACGTCCGGTCGACCACGGAGAGCGCCCTCTCGGGGATCGCGTCGAGGAACGGCGACGGCTCGCGGCTCGTCCACTCACCGTGGACCATCCGGCGGAGGACGCGCGAGAGGGTCAGCTTCTCCTTCGCCCGCGTCATCCCGACGTAGGCGAGCCGCCGCTCCTCCTCGAGCTCGTCCTCGTCCTGCCGGGAGGAGAAGTGCGGGAGCGACCCATCCTCCATCCCGGCGAGGAAGACCTCGTCGAACTCCAGCCCCTTCGCCGCGTGGAGCGTCATCAGGACGATCCCCTTCCGCTCGTCGACGTCGTCCGCGTCGGAGCGGAGCGTCACCGCGTCGAGGAACGCGGCGAGCGTGCGGTCCGACTCGTCCCCCTCGGCGCCGGCCCGCTCGTGCTCGCGGGCCGCGGCGAGGAGCTCGTCGAGGTTCTCGCGGCGGGCCTGGTCCTGGGGGTCGTCCGACCCTTCGTAGAGCGCGAGGAGCCCGGTGTTCGTCAGGACGGCCGCGACCGCGGCCGCCGCGCCCGCTTCCTCGGCCGCGAACTCCTCGCGGAGGGAGGAGACGAGGTCCCGGAACTCGACGAGCGCCTTCCTCGCCCGCTCGGTCAGGCCTTCGGGAAGGGCCGAGAGGACCCCGAAGAGCGAGGTCCCGCACTCCGCCGCGGCGGCCGAGAGCCCCTCGAGCGTCACCGCGCCGATGCCGCGCGCCGGGACGTTGACGACGCGCCGGAAGGAGACGTCGTCGTCGGGGTTGCGGAGGAGGCGGAGGTAGGCGAGGGCGTCCTTCACCTCGGCCCGCTCGTAGAAGCGCGTCCCGCCGACGAGGAGGTACGGCATCCGGTTCCGCACGAGCTCGTCCTCGAAGGGGCGCGACTGGGCGTTCGTCCGGAAGAGGACCGCCACCTCGACCCCCGGCCGGACCGACCGGACGCGGGAGATCCGCTCGACGACCTCGCGCGCCTCGTCCCGCTCCTCGGGGAGGACGAGGAGCGTCACCGGCTCCCCGCCCGGCTTCGTCGCCTTCAGGTTCTTCCCGAGCCGGCGGCGGTTCTCGGCGACGACAGCCCCCGCGGCGTCGAGGATCGGCGCCGTCGAGCGGTAGTTCCGCTCGAGGCGGATCGTCTTCGCCCCGGGGAAGTCCCGCTCGAAATCCAGGATGTTCGAGACGTCGGCGCCGCGCCAGCGGTAGATCGACTGGTCCTCGTCGCCGACGGCGAAGACGTTCCGCGCCTCCCCGGCGAGGAGCCTCACGATCCCGGCCTGGGCGCCGTTCGTGTCCTGGTACTCGTCGACGAGGAGCTGCGTGACGCTCCGCCGGAGGAGGGCGAGGACCTCCGGGCTCCTCTCGAGGAGGCCGCGGGTCCTCACGAGGAGGTCGTCGAAGTCGACCGCGTTCGCCTTCTTCAGCTCCTTCTCGTACGCCGCGTGGAGGTCGGCGAGGCGGGTCCCGACGAAGTCGCCGAAGCGCCGCGGGTACTCGTCGCGGCTCCAGCCGGCGTTGCGCGCCCTCGAGATCTTCGAGGCGACCGCCTTCGGAGTGAGCGCCTTGTCGGAGATCCCGGCGGCCTTGAGCGCCTGCCGGAAGACGGCGAGCTGGTCGTCCGCGTCGAAGACGACGAAGCCCGGCGTCAGCCCCGCCTCGGGAGCGAAGCGCCGGAGGAGCCGCACGCCGTAGGCGTGGAACGTCCCGACGAACGAGCGGGGCGTCCGCGAGCCGAGGAGGTGCGCGACGCGCTCCTTCATCTCGCCGGCGGCCTTGTTCGTGAACGTGAGGGCGACGATCGAAGGCTCGGGGGTGCCGTGGGCCATCAGCCAGGCCATCCGCCGGGTCAGGACGCGGGTCTTGCCGGAGCCGGCGCCGGCCAGGACGAGGAGGGGCCCCGGCCCGGCCGAGACGGCGGCCGCCTGCTCCGGGTTGAGGCCTTCGAGGAGGGCTTTCTCGCGGACGTTCAGCAAGGGACCGGGAGGATACCGCGGCGGGAACCGGTCGACGGGGAGCGGGCGAGGCCGGCTCCCCCGTCAGTACGGCTACTCCACCGTCACCGACTTCGCGAGGTTCCGCGGCTGGTCGACGTCGCAGCCGCGCCGCCGCGCCACGTGGTAGGCGAGGAGCTGGAGCGGGACGACGGAGACGATCGGCTGGAGAGCCGGGTGGACGAGCGGCACCTCGAGGACCTCGTCCGCGAACGTCGCGACGTCCTCGTCGCCGGGCGAGACGAAGGCGACGAGCTTCCCCTCCCGGGCCTTCACCTCCCGGAGGTTCGAGGCGACCTTGTCGTAGAGGGCGTCGCGCGGCGCCAGCGCGACGACCGGGAGCTCGCCGTCGATCAGCGCGATCGGGCCGTGCTTCATCTCCCCGGCCGGGTACCCCTCCGCGTGGATGTAGGAGATCTCCTTGAGCTTGAGCGCCCCCTCGAGCGCCACCGGGTAGTGCGCACCGCGCCCGAGGAAGAGGACGTCGCGGGCGTGGGCGAGGGCGCGCGAGAGCTTCTCGATCCGAGGCTCGAGCGCGAGCGCCTGCTGCAGGGCGACGGGGAGGTGGGCGAGAGCGTCGAGGAAGGGGTCCCCCGGCTCGAGCCGGCCGAGGCCGCGCGCCTCGCGGGCGTAGTACGCGAGGAGGGAGAGGGCGACGAGCTGCGTCGTGAACGCCTTCGTCGAGGCGACGCCGATCTCCGGCCCCGCGTGCGTGGCGAGGACGCCGTCGACGAGGCGCGCGATCGCCGAGCCGGGGACGTTCACGACCCCGACCGTCGGCGCGCCGGCCCGCTTCGCGTCGGTCAGCGCGGCGACGGTGTCGGCCGTCTCGCCCGACTGCGAGATCCCGACGACGAGCGTCCGCGGCCCGACGAGGTTCTTCCGGTAGCGGAACTCCGAGGAGTAGTCGACCTCGACCGGGACCCGGGCGACCTCCTCGAGGAGGAACTTCCCGACGAGGCCGGCGTGCCAGCTCGTGCCGCAGGCGACGACGACGACCCGGTCGACCTCCGAGAGGAGGCGCGGGGAGACCCCCATCGCGTCCTCGCTGAAGCGGCCGGTCTCGAGCGAGAGCTTGTGCCCCACCGTCTCCACGACGACCGTCGGCTGCTCGGCGATCTCCTTCGCCATGAAGTGGGGGTAGCCCCCCTTCTCGGCGGCGACGGCGTCCCACGGGACGCGCCGCGCCGGCCGGATCCGGGGAGCGCCGTCGAGCGCGGTCACCTCGACCGAGGACGCCGTCAGGCGGACGAAGTCGCCGTCCTCGAGGAAGACGAGGTCGCGCGTGTGCGGCAGGAGCGCCGTCGCGTCGGAGGCGACGAGGTTCTCGTCCGCGCCGAGCCCCAGGACGATCGGCGGCCCGTTCTTGGCGACGTAGAGGACCCCCGGCTCGTCCGCCGACAGGACGACGACGGCGTACATCCCGGTCATCCGCGAGAGGACCGTCCTCACGACCTCGCCGAACGGCGTCTCCGGAGCGTCGGCGCGCGCGGCCCCGATCGCCTGCGCGATGACCTCCGAATCGGTCTCCGACGTGAACGCCACGCCGCGCGCGAGGAGCTCCCTCTTGAGCGGAAGGAAGTTCTCGATGATCCCGTTGTGGATGACGACGACCCGGCCCGACGCGTCGCGGTGCGGGTGGGCGTTCTCCTCGGAGGGCCTTCCGTGCGTCGCCCAGCGGGTGTGGCCGATGCCGGTCCGTCCCTCGGGCGGCAGGCCTTCGATCCGCGCCGTGAGGTTCCCGAGCTTCCCCTCGCTCCGGGTGACGCGGACGAGGCCGTCCCCGCCGAGGACGGCGATGCCGGCCGAGTCGTACCCGCGGTACTCGAGCCGCTTCAGGCCGTCGATCAGGATCGGCGTCGCCTCCCGCGGTCCGACGTACCCGACGATGCCGCACATCTTTCTGCTCCCTAGTCGTCCACTGACCTGCTGTCGACCCGCGCTCGCGAAGAACGCCGGGGCGCCATCGGTCGGCTCGTCATGTTCTCGGGGAACCCGGACGCCGGGTTCCCCGAACCCCTCCGCGCGGGCTTCACTTTCTAGCCTCCTTCGCGGCGGTCTTCCGCTCCCGGTACTTCGCCCCGCCCCCCTCGATCGTCTTCTGCGGGACGCGGGACGTCGCGAGGGCGTCGGCGGGGACGTCCTTCGTGATCGTCGAGCCGGCGCCGACGAGGGCGCCGTCGCCGACCGCGACCGGGGCGACGAGCTGGACGTCGGAGCCGATGAAGACGCCGGCGCCGACGTCGGTGAAGTGCTTCCCGTAGCCGTCGTAGTTGCAGGTGATGACGCCCGCGCCGACGTTCGTCCGTTCGCCGATCCGGCAGTCGCCGAGGTAGGTGAGGTGGTTCGCCTTCGCCCCCTTCTCGAGGCGGGCCTTCTTCGTCTCGACGAAGTTCCCGACGTGGACCCCTTCTCCGAGGACGGTCCCCTCGCGCAGGCGGGCGAACGGCCCGACGATGGCGCCGTCGCCCGCGACGGCCTTCTCGAGGACGCAGTAGGGGCGAACCGAGACGTTCGCGCCGATCGTCGAGGCTTGGATCACGCATCCCTGCCCGATCCGCGTCCCGGCGCCCACCGACGAGGCCCCGGTGATCGACACGAACGGCTCGACGACGACGTCCGGCCCGAACGTCACGCCTTCGTCGAGCGTGATCGTCTCGGGCCGGATCAGCGTCGCCCCGGCCGCCATCGCGGCGCGCGCGGCGCGGAACCGGAGGAGCGCGTCGACCTCGGCGAGCTCGAGCCGGGAGTTGACGCCGAGGACCTCGGCCGGATCGCCGACCGGGAGCGCGACGACGACCGCGCCGTCGCCGACGGCGAACCCGAGGACGTCCGTCAGGTAGTACTCCTTCTGGGCGTTCTCGTCCGTCAGGCGCGGGAGCTCCTTCTCGAGCAGGGCGCGGTCGAAGGCGTAGATGCCCGAGTTGATCTCGCCGAGCGCCCGCACCGCGGGGCTCGCGTCCTTCGCCTCGACGATCCGCTCGAACCGCCCCTGCCCGTCGCGGACAACGCGGCCGTAGGCGCCCGCGTCCGGAAGGATCGCGGTGAGGACGGCGATCCCGGCGCCGGCGTCGAGCGCCTCGTCGAGCCGGGCGAGCGAGGCGGCGGTCAGGAGCGGGACGTCGCCCGCCAGGACGACGACGCGCGACGCGTCGCCGAGAGCCGGCAGCGCGACGCGCACGGCGTCGCCGGTGCCGCGCGGAGGATCCTGGACGGCGACGAAGGCTTCGGGCGCGGTCCGGGCGAGGTGCGGCACGAGCTCCTCCCGCCCGGCGCCCGCGACGACGACGAGCCGCGAGCCGGGACGAGAGGCGAGGAACGCGCGCGCCGTTCCCACGACGTGGTCGACGAGGGCGCGCCCCGCCGCCTCGTGGAGGACCTTCGGGCGGGCGGACTTCATCCGGACCCCGCGGCCGGCGGCGAGGAGGACGACGGCGGTGGCGGCGGGCACGCTCAGCCCCGCCCGACGAGCGCCTCGAACCGAGGCTGCGACCGGAGGGGCGCGAGGTCCGCCTCGAGGCGCGCGTGGATCCGGTTCTGGTCGGAGGCGGCGATCGCCGCCTTCAGGCTCTCGAGCGCTTCGTCGGGGCGACCGTGGAGCGCGTAGCAGCAGGCGGCGAGGTAGGCGAGGCGCCCGTCCGGGTCGGCGTGGCCGTCCGCCGCGCGGACGAGATCGATCGCCGTCGCGCAGTTCCCGCGGTTCTTCTCGAACACGGCGGCGTGGTAGATCTCGGCCGGGTCGCGCAGCGGTTTCTCCTTCGCGGACTTCCCGTTTCGCGCGACGGCGAGGAACGTCCGGGCGCGGTCCACCAGCTCCCTCTCGTCCGGCTGGAGCTCCAGGAGCTCCGTGAAGCAGGCGGCGGCCGCCGGCATCTCCCGGCGGTGCAGGTGCTCCATCCCCTTCTCGAACAGCTTCCGCGCGTGGGTCAGCTCCCGGGCGGCCTCCCGGTGCGTGGCGGGCGGCCTCCGCTGGGCCGCGGCCGCGTCCGCCCGGAGCTCGGCGAGCTTCCTCTCGACTTCGACGAGAGGCACGCCGAGCGTGCGGGATACGGTCGGGAGGTCCATGCGGTCCGCGTTGGCGTTCAGCCAGCGGATTTCGTCCTGCGTCCAGTGCCTGCTCATCCCACGACCTCCGGGCACGCCATTCGAGCCGCGTATTCTGGTCACCGTCCGGTAGGAGGTCAAGGTACGTCGTCCTCCGCACGGGACGCGCAGGGCGCGTTCCGTGACGGAACGCACGATTCAGGCCGCGGCGGCGCCCGCGCCGCGGTCCCGCGGTAGGCTCGAACCGTGTACGCGCGTCCTCTCTATTGCTCGCAGTGCGGTACGCGGCTCGAGGAGCGTTCCGTCGGCGCGGGAGACGGGAAGACGGTCCCCGTCTGTCCCGCGTGCCGCGCGGTCCACTGGATCGACCCGAAGGTCGCCGCCGGCTGCCTCGTCGTCCGCGACGGCCGGGTCCTCCTCCTCCGGCGCGCGATCGAGCCGGGCTACGGGCAGTGGGTCTTCCCCGGCGGCCACGTGGACCGGGGCGAGACGCTCGAAGAGGCCGCGCTGCGCGAGACGCGCGAAGAGTGCGGGGCCCTCGCCCGGATCGAAGGGCTGCTCGGCGTCTACTCCTACCCGGGACGCCCGGTGATCGTCGCCGCCTTCCGGGCGACGCTCCTGCCCGAGAGCCCGGAGCCGTACGCCGCCGACGAGACTCTCGAGATCGGGTGGTTCGCGCCGGAGGAGATCGACGGCGTCGACCTCGCGTTCCGCTCGAGCGCCGACGCGCTCTCCGCGCTCCTCGGCCGGCCGGTCCGCTCCCCGCGGCACGAAGGCTGAGAGCGCTACCCGAGCCGGACCGAGAGCTCGGCGCGGCCGAACCCGATCGCCACGGCCGCGTCGTTCCCCGACTGGACGTGGAGCGTCGCGGCCGGATCGGCGACGAACGCCACCTCGCCCGCGCGCACGTCGCGCGCCTCCTCACCGTCGACGAGCGTCAGCTTCCCGGCGAGGACCGCGACGCTCCGCAACCCCTCCACCGCCCAGCGCGCCGCCGGCGGCGGTCCGAGGCGCAGGACGGAGCGCGCGCCGCCCCGCCAGAGGAGCCGCGCCCCGGTGACGCCGGGAACGACGGAGCCCGCGAGCGACTCGCGCCCGATCCGGCCCGGCGCGCCGTCTTCCGCCGCCATGGCCCCGTCCAGGAGGGCGGCGAGTCCCGCCGGAAGCTCGAGCGCGCCTCCCGCCGCGAGGAAGACGTCTCCCGCGGCCTCGCCGGAAAGGGCGATCGCGGCCCACGCGCGCCCGTCCCGCGCGGCGGAAGGATCGAACGGCCCGAGACGCGAGACGCCGCCCCTCCCCGCCCCGGCGCCGAGCTCGGCGGCCGCCGAAGCGGCGTGCACCGTGACGCCCGGCGAGGCGCCCGGCGCCGGCGAAAGGCGATCGGCCTCCCGGACGTCGTCCTCCTCGCGCGCCCGCCCGCTCTGCAGCCATCCGAGCAGCCCTTTCGGCACGCGCGGAGTCTAGAAGGGAGCGCTCTCCGTCGAAAGGTCCGCGCCGTCCCCTGCGGAGTCCGGCCGTCGCGGCCCGCAGCCGGCCGCGACGGCACGGCTTTCGCTAGAATGACGCGTTGGTGGCACGGTCCACCCCCGGAGGTAGAGATGAACCAGAAGAAGACGCTCTCGGCCGCGCTGATCGCGATGCTGATCGCCGTCAGCGGGATCGCCCTCGCGGGCCCCCAGGCCCGGATCGTGGGGACGGTCACGAACGCCAAGGGAGGCCCGATCGAAGGGGCGACCATCACGATCACGACCCCGGCGTTCGGGAAGTTCAAGGTCGTCCTGACGTCCGACAAGGACGGGAAGTGGGGGACGATCCTCAACGACTCCACGATCGCCTACGACTACCTGGTCGAGGCGAAGGGGTACATCCCCATCAAGCAGAACAAGAAGGTCGGGATCGGCTCCGAGGGAACGCTCGACGTCCAGCTCCTGACCGCCGACCAGGCCGTCGAGAAGGGGCTCGTCAAGGAGGTCGTCGACCCGTATACGCTCGCCTTCAACGGCGCGGTCGAGAAGTTCCAGGCGGGCGACCTGGACGGCGCGATCGAGGG
>JAGOBQ010000160.1 GCA_017999215.1 Thermoanaerobaculia bacterium | reverse complement strand
GTCCTCAACCCCGCCCGCGCAACCTCAGACGCCGATCAACCCGCTCTTCTTACGGCAGCCTGAATCGAGCCGATCGATGCTCCGTGGCCCCCTCCCTCGTACACCACTTGACAGGACGTGGCCCGGCGACTTCATCCTTCCGCTCCTTCCGCCAGGCGAATACAACGTCACCTTCACGATGTCCGGCTTCCAGACGGTGACCCGGCAGATCAAGCTGTCGGCCGCCCAGTCGACCCCCGTCCAGGTCTCCATGGGGATCTCGTCGATCGCGGCCGAGGCGGTCGTCGTCGCGCAGAGGGAGACGATCTCCCAGACGCAGCAGAACGCGACGACCGTCACCTCCGAGTCGCTCGGCAAGCTTCCGACGGCCCGGAACCTCGCGGCCGCCGTCGCGCTGGCCCCCGGGACGTCGAACACCGGCCCGAGCGGGAACACGGTCATCTCGGGCGCGATGTCGTTCGAGAACCTCTATCTCGTGAACGGCGTCGCCGTCCAGGACAACATCCGCAACACCCCCTACAACCTCTTCATCGAGGACGCGATCCAGGAGCAGACGGTCACGACCTCCGGCATCAGCGCCGAGTACGGCCGCTTCACCGGCGGCGTCGTGAACGTCATCACGAAGTCGGGAGGCAACGTCTTCAGCGGGTCGTTCCGCACGAACTTCGAGAACGACAAGTGGACGAAGAAGACCGACTACGTCTCCCCGACGACGGGGCTGAACACCGAGGTCAAGGTCGACAAGATCGTCCCGACCTACGAGCTGACGCTCGGCGGTCCGATCCTGAAGGACCGCCTCTGGTTCTTCCTCGCCGGCCGGTCGCGCAAGAATGAGACGAGCGCGAACACCGCGGCGCCGCTCACGCTCCCCTACGTCGCGACGACTGACGAGCAGCGCTACGAGGCGAAGCTGACGTTCTCTCTCGGCGCGCGCCACACCCTCCTCGCGAACTACCAGCAGATCGACACCGAGCAGCTGAACAGCAGCTTCCAGACGATCATGGACCTCGCGAGCCTCTACGACCGGAAGCTCCCGCAGAACCTCTTCTCCGTGAACTACTCCGGGACCCTCTCGGACAACTTCTTCCTCGAGGGGCAGTACTCGACGCGGGAGTTCACGTTCGAGGGCTCCGGCTCCCGGTTCACCGACAAGATCTTCGGGACGCTGATGGTCAACAACGCGAACGGCCGCCGCTGGTGGTCGCCCACTTTCTGCGGCGTCTGCGAGGACGAGAAGCGGGACGCGGACCAGGCCCTCCTGAAGGGGACCTACTTCCTCTCCACGAAGAGCCTCGGCTCGCACAGCATCGTCCTCGGCGGCGAGATGTACGACGACCAGCGCTTCTCGAACAACCACCAGTCGGGGAGCGACTACCGGATCTACGTCACGAACGTCCTCGCCTCCGGCGGCCAGATCTACCCGGTCGTGAACACGACCGCCACCGGCAACTCTCTCACCTTCATCCGCTGGACGCCGATCCTCCAGGGGAGCCAGGGGAACTCGTTCAAGACCTGGTCGGTCTTCCTGAACGACGTCTGGGCCCTCAACAAGAACCTCTCGTTCAACGTCGGCCTCCGCTGGGACAAGAACGACGGCCAGGACGGAACCGGCCGGAAGACCGTCGACAGCGACGCGATCAGCCCCCGCCTCGGCGGGACCTGGGACGTCAAGGGCGACGGCGACATGATCGTCAGCGCCGCCTACGCCCGCTACGTCGCCGGCATCAACAACTCGCAGGGGGACTCGTCCTCCGTCGGCGGCCAGCCGGCCACGGTCGACTTCGACTACCGCGGACCGACGTTCAACCTCGACCCGAACGGCCCGCTCACGCCGACCGAGGAGGTCATCCGCCAGGTCTTCGCCTGGTTCGAGGCGAACGGCGGGACGAGCCGTCCCGTCCGCGGCATCCCGTCGATCCCCGGCATCAATCCGAATATCGAGGAGACCCTCTACTCCCCGAACACCGACGAGTTCTCTCTCGGCCTGAAGAAGAACCTCGGCTCCCGCGGCATGGTCCGCGGCGACGTCGTCTACCGGACCTGGAACGATTTCTACGGCCTGCGGGTCGACATGGGGACGGGGACCGTCTCCGGGACGCTCGCCGGCGTGACGCGCACGTTCAACAAGCAGCTCGTCATCAACACCGACGAGGAGGAGAGGAAGTACTGGGGCTTCACCCTGAGCGCGGCCTACCGGCCGATCGAAGGCCTCCAGCTCCAGGGGAACTGGACCTGGTCCCGCCTCCGCGGCACGTTCGACGGCGAGAACGCCGCGAGCGGCTCGCTCCAGAGCACCGCGCCGTACTACCCCGAGTACAAGAACGCCTCCTGGAACCGCCCGACCGGCGACCTCGGCGCCGACCAGCGCCACAAGATCCGCCTCTGGGCGATCTACGACCTGCCGCTCGGCATCGACTGGGTGCAGACCTCCGTCAGCCTCCTCCAGAACTTCGACTCGGGCCTCCCGTACGGGGCCGTCGGCGCCGTCGACACGCGTCCCTACGTCACGAACCCGGGCTACCTGAGCGTCCCGTCGTCGCACACGTACTACTTCACGGCGCGCGACGCCTTCAAGACCGACGACGTCTGGAGGACCGACCTCTCCCTGAACCTCTCTTTCCGGCCGTTCGGCTCGATCGAGGTCTTCGCCTCGCCGCAGGTCCTGAACGTCTTCAACCAGCAGGCGCAGACGGGCGTCTCGACGGCGATCGAGACGGCCCAGAACACGACCGGCTACACCGCCTTCAACCCCTTCACGACCGCCCCCGTCCAGGGCGCGCGGAACACCGGCGCGAACTGGAACTACGCCTCGACGTTCGGCGCCCCCGTCAGCCCCGCGAGCTACCAGCAGCCGCGGACGTTCCGCTTCTCCGTCGGCCTCCGCTTCTAGCAGCCGCTCCGGGCGCCGGCCCGTCCGGCGCCCGCCCTTTCGAAGAGCCCCGGCTCCCCGCCGGGGCTCTTCCCTTTCGGGGCGCCTCCGCGCCGCGGGCCGATCCTCTCCCTTGACGAACGGCCGGGCTCGATCTACCGTATCGGTGTTGTGACACACCGATGCGCCAGGAGCTCCCCGTGACCCCCCGCGGCCTCCGCGTCGACCCGCGCGACGCCGTCCCGATCTGGAAGCAGATCGAGGAAGGGATGCGGCGGCTCGTCGCGTCGGGCGCGCTCGCGCCCGGCGCGGCGGTCCCGTCCGTCCGCGACCTCGCCCGCGACCTCCAGGTGAACCCCGCCACGGTCGTCCGCGCCTACCAGCGCCTCGTCGAGGCGGGCCTCTTCGCCGTCCGCCGCGGCGAGGGGACGTTCGTCGCCGAGGCGCCTCCGTCCCTCCCGAAGCCGGAGCGCGCCCGAGCCCTCGCGGAAGGGGCGCTCCGCTTCGCCTCGACGGCCGTCACCGTCGGCGCCTCGCGCGACGAGGCCGCGCGCGCCCTCGAGACGGCCTTCGCCCGCCTCGCCCCCGCCCGAGAAGGAGAGAAGAAGTGAGCGCATCCGCCGCAGCCCGCACCGAGCGGCTGACGGTCCGCTACGGCCGGACGACCGCCGTCGACGCGGTCTCCCTCGACGTCCCGACGGGCTCTGTCTTCGCCCTCCTCGGCCGGAACGGAGCCGGCAAGTCGTCTCTCCTGCGCTGCCTCCTCGGCTGGCAGAAGGCGACGGACGGCCGCTGCGAGCTCCTCGGCGAGGACCCCTGGAATCGCCGCGCGAGACTCATGGAGCGCGTCGGCGTCGTCCCGGAGGAGCCCGACGCCCCGCGCGAGATGACGCCCCGCCAGCTGGGCGCCTTCTGCGCCCGGCTCTACCCGTCGTGGGACGCGAAGGGCTACGACGCCCGGCTCGCGCGATTCGGCGTGCCGCCCTCGACCGCCTTCGGCCGGCTCTCCAAGGGGCAGAAGGGGCTGACGCAGCTCTCCCTCGCGCTCGCTTCCTCGCCCGACCTCCTCCTCCTCGACGACCCGACGCTCGGCCTCGACCCGGTCGCCCGGCACGCCTTCTTCGACGAGGTCGTGACGGAGCTCGCCGACCGCGGCACCACCGTCTTCCTGACGACCCACGACCTCGCGGGCGTCGAGCGGATCGCCGACCACGTCGGGATCCTGAAGGACGGGCGCCTCCTCCTCCTCGAGGAGACGGAGGCCCTCAAGTCCCGCTTCCGCTCCGTCCGCTACCGGAGCGAGGTGACCGAGGGACGGACCGATTTCGGGAACGAGCTCGACGAGCTCGACCCGGTCCGCGTGAAGGTGCGCGGCTGGGGGATCGAAGCCGTCGTCTCGGCCTTCTCCGACGAGCGTTTCGAGCGCTTCGCGGCGATGGACGGGATCGTCGACGCCGAGGCCGCGCCGCTCTCGCTCGAAGAGCTCTTCCTCGCCCTCGCGGGCGAGGAGAAGGGAGCCGCCCGATGAGGCGCTTCGCCGCCGTCGCCCTTCGCGAGGTCGCGGAGCGGCGCTCCGTCCTCGTCGCGGCCGCCGCGGCCGCCGTCCTCCCGTTCCTCGTGCCGCTCCTCCCCGGAGTCCCGTCCGACCAGGGGGAGACGGCGCGCTCGCTGACGGCGCTCGTCCTCGCCTGTGCGCTCGGTCTCGGCGGGAGCATTCTCGTCGGCGCATCCGTCGTCGGCCGCGAGCTCGCGGAGAGGCGCCTCTCGTTCCACTTCGCCCGGCCGCTCTCCGCACCCGTCATCTGGGGCGGGAAGGTCGTCGGCGGGCTCGCGCTCGTCCTCCTCTCAGAGCTCGTCGTCCTCCTGCCCGCCTCCGCCGCGAGCGGGGGATTCCCGGGGCTCCCAGAGCTGGGACTCGAACCCGCCGGCCTCTGGGCCCTCCCTCTCTGTGCGGTGCCCCTCTTTCTCGCCGCGTGGGTCGGCTCCGTGTCGATCCGCTCGCGCTCCCCCTGGCTCGTCGTCGACCTCGTCCTTCTCGTGTCGCTCCTGGCGCTCCTCTTCGTCGTCGGCCGGAGGCTCGCCCGATACGGCTACGGGATCGGACCGTACGAGCTCCTCATCGGCATCGGAATCCTCCTCGGCTCGCTTCTCACCGCGACTCTCGCGCAGGTCGCCGCCGGGCGGACGGACGCGCGCCGCGGGCACGGCGCGCAGTCGGTGACCCTCTGGAGCCTCCTCCTCGTCGCGACGGCAGCTTGGTCGGCCTGGGGAGAACGAGTGATCGACCCGGGAGTCGCGAACCTCGTTCGCGCGACGGCGGAGACCGCGGGGCCGGGGGGCGACTGGGTCCTCATCGAGGGTTCGGCGCGGTCGAGCGGCCGGGGAAGGACGGTCTACTTCGCGAATCTCTCGACCGCAGCGAGCTTCCTCGTTCCGTTCGGCTGGACGGGAGTCGTCTCCGCCGACGGCTCGCGCGCGGCGTACGTCGCGGTGTCTCCGTTCGCTACGAAGCAGGTCTCGGCCTGGGTTGAGGTGATCGACCTAAAGGGCGGCGGGACGGTCGTGCTGGACCTCGGAGAGTGGCCGGAGGGGATCGCGCTGTCGGCCGACGGACGCCGCATGGCCGTCGTCGGACAAGGGATCTGCAAGGTCCTCGAGGTCCCTTCGCTTCGCTCCCTGGCCTCCGCGCGGGTCCCCTCCCCCCGGTGGGCGTACGAGCCGCACTTCGTGACCCCGGACCTCGTGAGGCTCCACCCGCGCCGGAGCTTCCGAATGGCGCCGGACCGATCGACGCGCATCCCGGTGGCCCTGGAGGACCCGTCCGCCATCGAGCTGCACGTCGGGAGGAAGGCGATCACGACACTTGCCACCTATCCGATCTCCTCGATCCCGGTCCGTCCGGGCACGGTCGACGAACCCGTATCCGGCATTGCCTTCCACCTGCTCCTGAGCCCCGATCTTTCCCGAGTCCTCGCGATGGGGCTCGGCGGGGCGAAATCGGCGCTCCTCCTGGACGCCGCTTCCGGTCGCGTCCTCGCGTCCGTCGGCGGAGGGAAGGAGACGGGACACCCGATCGGCGTCTTCCTCGCCGACGGCCGTGCCGTGATCTCCGAGCCCCTGCCCGACGGACGCCGGCTCGTCCTTCTCTCACCGGACGGAATGCGTCAGGCAGAGATCCCGCTGCCCGCAGGAACGAAGGTCGTCTCGTTCGGGCACGAGCCTGCGAAGGGTCTGCTGGCCATAGGACTCACCCGCAGAACGTCCACAGAAAATCGGGAGTGGCATCTCGCCGACCTGGGGACGGGCCGGCTGCGACCCCTCGAGGCCGAAGCTCTCCCCCGCGGCTACTGGCACGAAACCGCATCCGTGCCTCCTCCAGGCTCCCCCGCGACCCGCCTCGCGCTCGAGAAGCGAACAGGCCGCCTCGTCCTCCTCGACCCGGTGACCGGAGAGCGGAGAGCGCTGACCCGCGGCCGGCCCGCCGGCAAGTAAGATCCCTTCCCGTGACCACCCCCGCGCGCCGCGAAGCCCGCCGCGTCCTCGAGATCGAGGCCGCGGCGATCCGCTCCCTCGCCGACTCTCTCGACGCCGGTTTCGACACGGCCGTCGCCCTCCTGCACGGGACGACCGGCCGCGTCGTCGTCACCGGGATCGGGAAGAGCGGGATCGTCGGCCAGAAGATCGCCGCGACGCTCGCCTCGACGGGGACGCCCGCCTTCTTCCTCCACCCGGCCGAAGCGATCCACGGGGACCTCGGGATGATCCTCGCGGGGGACGTCGTCCTCGCGCTCTCGCACTCGGGCGAGACGGAGGAGGTCGTCGCGCTCCTGCCGCACGTGAGGCGGCGCGGCGCGAAGCTCGTCGCCCTCACGGGGCGCCGCGCCTCGACGCTCGGCAAGGAGGCCGACGCCGTCGTCGAGGCGGCGATCCGCGAGGAGGCCTGCCCGCTGAACCTCGCGCCGACGGCGTCGACCGCGGCCCAGCTCGCGATGGGCGACGCCCTCGCGATGGCGCTGTCGGTCGAGAAGGGTTTCCGGCCGGAGGACTTCGCCGCTCTTCATCCGGGCGGCAAGCTCGGGAAGCGCTTTCTCCGGGTCTCCGACCTGATGCACGCGGGAGGCGACGTCCCGCTCGTCCCGCTCGACGCCCCGATGAAGGACGTCGTCTACGAGATGTCGAAGAAGCGGCTCGGGATCACCGGCGTCGTCGACGCCGAGGGGCGGCTCGCCGGCGTCGTCTCCGACGGCGACCTTCGCCGCCTCCTCGAGCGCGAGGGGGAAAAGGCGTGGAGCGCCGACGCGGCCTTCGCGATGAACCGGACGCCGAAGACGATCGCGGCGAAGTCGTTCGCGACGGAGGCGCTCCGGCTGATGGAGGAGAAGAAGATCACCTCGCTCTTCATCGTCGACGACGACGGGCGGCCCGGAGGGATCGTCCACCTCCACGACCTCTGGGGGGTCGAGTCGATTTGAGCGCGGGGCCGGCTGGCGGATAATCGACCGTCATGCCCGCAGCACCGATCGTCCCCGACGACCTCCGGACGAAGCTCCTCCGGGTCCGCGCCCTCGTCCTCGACGTGGACGGAGTGCTCACCGACGGGACACTCACGTTCGACGAGGACGGCCGCGAGCTGAAGTCGTTCGACGTGAAGGACGGGCTCGGGCTCGTCCTCCTCCGCGACCTCGGATACCGGATCGGCCTGATCTCCAGCCGTTCCTCGAAAGTGGTCTCGATGCGCTGCCGCGACCTGAAGATCCCCGAGGAGTGCGTGATGCAGGGCGAGCTCGACAAGGCCTCCGCCTTCGACCGCCTCCTCGCGAAGTGGGGATTCGAGCCGTTCGAGGCGGTGGCCGTGGGGGACGACCTCCCCGACCTCGGGATGATGCGGCGCGCCGGCGTGGGCGCCTGCCCGTCCGACGCCGTCTCGATCGTGAAGGACGCGGCGGCCCTCCACCTGACGAAGCCGGGCGGCGGCGGCGCCGTGCGCGAGCTCTGCGACCTGATCCTGGAGATCCGGCGCGGCGCCCGCGCCGACAAGCCGCAGGAGGTCAAGCCCCCCCAGGCGTCCTCCGACGGCTCCGTCCTCCCCTTCCCGGGCTCGCGCGGGTGAAATGAATCGGGGAGGCTCGCCACGAGCCTCCCCGCGGCGCCTCACGGCGCCTCCCCTCCATCGGGGCACGAGAGATGAATCGGGGAGGCTCGCCACGAGCCTCCCCGCGGTGGGAGGCCGGGGGCCGCCGGCATCAGGCGGCCGGCTCGGTCTTCACGCGCTTGCGGACGATCCAGGCGAGGAAGATCCCGAGAAGGTAGAGCGCGACCATCGGGAGAGCGAACGCGCACTGCGTCGGGATGTCCGGCGTCGGCGTGATGAGCGCCGCGATCAGGAAGATTACGAG
>JAGOBQ010000159.1 GCA_017999215.1 Thermoanaerobaculia bacterium | reverse complement strand
CCCGCCCGACGGCCCCGACCGCGACGTAGTTCAGGGCTGCGGAGGCGGCGATCCCCGCGATCGGGAGGAGGTGCGCGAGGGGACGTCCGGCCGCCCGCACGGCGAGCCGCGTCGCGATCGACTCGGCCAGCCCGACCGTGAGCCGCCGGCCGACGGACAGTCCGGCACCGGCCGCGAGGCCCGCGACGATCTCGAGCGCCCGCTCCTCCGGATCGAGCTCGGCTCCGTACAGCAGGTGCAGCCCGACGATCATCCGGCTCTGGAGGACGATCAGGGTCGTCAGCTCGGGCGCCGTCGCCGCGACGGCTGCCCACCCCGGCGGCACGCTCGCCGCGGCGCCGACGAGCGCGGCCTTCCGGGCCGTCGACTCGACCATCAGCGCCGCCTTCCTCCGCGTCGAGAGGTCGGGGTGGCGCCGCGAGAGCTCCAGGACGCCCTCGCGGATCCTCTCCACGTCGAGGTCCTTCGAGGCGCGCCGGACGAGGGACAGGAACGACTCGGCGATCTTCACGTCGGCTCCGTCGAAGTATCATCCCCCCCGCCCCGCCGCCGGAACAAGGCGGCGCCGGCGACGGCCGCCGAAGGAAGAAGGAGGTCCTGTGAACGCGATCCGACCCGTCCGTTTCACCCTCGCCCTCTCGCTGGGTCTCGCTCTCGCGGCGACCGCCTTCCCCGCCGACGCGGCCACGCCCCAGAAGAAGGGCGCGGCGCCCCGGAAGGCCGCGCCGAAGAAGGAGAACAAGGTGTCGTCCACTCCGCGCGACTACGCGAAGACCCTCGCCGTCCTGAAGACCTCCCAGGGAGACGTGACCATCCGGTTCTTCTTCGACAAGGCCCCGGGCCACGTGAAGAACTTCGTCGACCTCGCCGCGCGCGGCTTCTACGACGGCACTCTCTTCCACCGCGTCATCCCGGGCTTCATGGTCCAGGGCGGCGACCCCCTCACGAAGGACCCGGGCAAGAGCGCGCTCTTCGGAACCGGCGGGAACACCGACAAGGCGGGCAAGCCGCTCAACGTCAAGGCCGAGTTCAACGACGTGAGCCACAAGCGCGGCATCCTCTCGATGGCCCGAGCGAGCGACCCGCACTCGGCCTCGTCCCAGTTCTTCCTCGTCGTGCAGGACTCGCCGTTCCTCGACCGCCAGTACACCGCGTTCGGCGAGGTCGTGAAGGGGCTCGAGGTCCTCGACAAGCTCGTGACGGAGTCGAACTCCGACACGTCCGATCCGCGCAGCGGCGGCAAGCCCCGCGCCTACCAGAAGATCCTCAAGGTCGAGCTCGTCGCCGAGGCGGCGCCCGGCCCCGCGTGACGCATCCCGTCCCCGCCGGCCTGGAGGCTCGCGTCCCCGCGGCCTGCTCCCGGTTCGGCCTTCCGGAATCCGGGCCGTTCCAGCTCCTGGCCGGGGACGTCGGCCAGAGAAGGTACGTCCGCCTTCGCACCTGGGCCGACGCCACCGTCGTCCTCGTCCTCTATCCCGAGCCGTCCTCGCCGGCGCAGGAGAGGTGGCGCCGGATCGGGGAAGCCCTCGCGCGTGAGGGCCTGCGCGTCCCGGCGCTCCTCGACGACGACCCCGCCTCCGGGACGGCGCTCGTCGAGGACCTCGGCGACCGCGACCTGGCGGCCGAGCTCCGCGAGGCGGCTCCCGACGAGCGCGAGCCCCTGATCGAGGAGGCCGAGGAGCTCCTCGCCCCGCTGCGGGGGATGTCCCGCGAGGTCGCGCTCCTCAACCCGCCCTTCGACGCCGCTTTCTTCGTCTCGGAGCTCGCGCACACGCGGCGATGGGCGCTCGAGGGCGACGGCGCGCGCCCGCTCGACTCGGAGCGGGCCGCCGAGTGGGAGGAGCTCTCCGAGCGCCTCGCGCGGGAGGCGGCGGACGCCTCGAGGGTCGGCGGGCCCGTCCCGACCCACCGCGACTTCCACGCGAACAACCTGATGCGCACTCCCGAAGGGGCCCTGGCGCTGATCGACTTCCAGGACCTGCGCCTCGGCCACCCCGACTACGACCCCGTCTCCCTCCGCTTCGAGCGGGCCGGAGCGCTCGTGTCGTCGAGCGGGGACGACCGGAGCGAGGCCGTCCTCCTCCAGCGGGCCTGGAAAGTCCTCGGGACGTTCGAGAAGATGCTGGCGCTCGGGCGCGGGGTCTACGAACCGCACCGGGACGCCGCTCGCAGAACGATCCGCGAGCGGACCCGCCCCGACGGCCCCTGGGCGCCGCTGCTCGCCTTCCTGCCCGGCTGAGCGGGTATCATTCCCGCCCTCAGGAGGCCCACGTGCCCAACCTCGGAATCCCGGAACTTCTGATCCTTCTCTTCATCGTCGTCCTCCTCTTCGGCGTCGGGAAGCTCCCGCAGCTCGGAAAGGGGATCGGCGAGGGGATCCGCAACTTCAAGCAGGCCGTCAAGGACGGCGGCCAGGACTCCGAGAAGAAGGAGCCTCCGACGGGCAACGGCTCCGGGAACGGCCCCTCCGCCCCGAAGTGACCTCCGTCCCCCGCCGGACCTCGGAATAGCGGGACGCGTTCCGGCGTTTTCCTCGCCGGGAACGCGTGCCTGCGCCCACGGCCCGGAGCGGACCGGCCGGCGCAGCCTGCCCCACGGGAGTCGCCAACATGAAGATCGCCAAGCGCGTCCTTCTCTTCGTCGCCGTCAACGTCCTCGTCGTCGCGACGATCTCGGTCGTCCTGAGCCTCCTCGGCGTCCGGCCGTACCTGAACGCGTACGGTCTCGACCTGAAGGCCCTCGCCGTCTTCTGCCTCATCTGGGGCTTCGGCGGCGCCTTCATCTCGCTCGCCCTCTCGCGTGTCATGGCGAAGTGGGGAATGGGCGTGAAGCTCGTCGACCCGGGCACGCCCGACCCCGGCGCGCAGGAGCTCGTTTCCACCGTCCACCGCCTCGCGCAGACCGCCGGCCTCCGGACGATGCCGCAGGTCGGCGTCTACGAGTCCGACGAGGTCAACGCCTTCGCAACCGGTCCGACGAAGAACCGGGCGCTCGTCGCCGTCTCGACGGGTCTCCTCCGCCGGATGCGGCGCGAGGAGGTCGAAGGGGTCCTCGGCCACGAGATCGCCCACGTCGCCAACGGCGACATGGTGACGATGACGCTCGTGCAGGGCGTCGTGAACGCCTTCACGATGTTCCTGGCCCGGGTCCTCGCCTTCTTCGTGGCGCAGTTCTTCCGCCGCGGAGACGAGGAGGGGGGCGGCGTCTCCCACCTCGTCTACTTCGTCGCGACGCTCGTGTTCGACATCGCCTTCTCGATCCTCGGCTCCTTCGTCGTCGCCTGGTTCTCGCGCCTCCGCGAGTTCCGCGCCGACGCCGGGGGGGCGCGGATCGCCGGCCGGGACCGGATGATCGGCGCGCTCGAGGCGCTCCAGCGCACCTCCGGCATCGTCGACCCGTCGGACCGCAACGCGGCCGTCCAGACCCTGAAGATCTCCGGACACCCGAAGGGGCTCATGCGGTTCCTCTCGACGCACCCGCCGCTCGAGACGCGGATCGCCCGGCTGAAGATGCTCGCGTAGCCGCCGGTTCGCCCCGAGTCGCCCGAGAGGCCGGCGCTCCGCGCCGGCCTCTCTTCGTCTGCGGCTCCCGGCGCGCGGGGCAGAGACGGCTCGGGGGAGGCGCGGTGAGCGCCTCCCCCGTCTCGTTCTCGTCGTGGATCGGGCTCCGAAGGTCCCGGCGATCGCCGGGACCTTCGGCTCACGCGTGGTCCCGGCGCTTCGGAACGGGCTTCAGACGGAGCAGCGAGATCTTCGCGCGGAGCGTATTCCGGTGGATCCCGAGGGACTTCGCCGCCTGGCCCATGTTTCCGGAGGCCCGGGTCACGGCCGTGGCGACGTACTTCCTCTCGAATTCCTTCCTCGCCGTCTCGAGGGGGATCCCCTTGGAAACGAGCTCGTCGATGATCCGCTGGAGCTGTCCGTCGAGCATCACGGTGACCTCATCCTCCTCGAAGAAAGGAAGCCCGCGTCGGGCGAAAGGGACGGCAACTTATCACGCGAACGCGCGCAGCGGAACCTCGCGAAACGGCGCGCGGCGGGGCCGCGGCGGCCGCACGGCCCCCGCTACTTCAGCTCGACGAAATCTCCGGCCTGCATCGAGTCGACCATCGAGGTGATCTTCGCGACGCAGGTCTTTCCCTTCGTCCAGAGGACGGCGGCCTCGCCGAGAAGCGTCCGGATCGTGCCGCTGTCGTTCCGCGCGCGGAACACCGTCAGGAAGTCGCCTGGATAGAGACCGTCGTCCTCGCCGAGGTCGAGGAAGACGACCGAGTCGGTTCCGACCGGCGTCGCGCGGTCCTTCACCTCGACGATGCGGCCCGTCACCTTGCCCGACGGCGGGTCGCACTGCGTGAGCGGCGCGCTCGAACGAACGAGCGGGATCGGGATCGGCTCGAACGGGATCAGGAGGTCGCCGAGATAGGTCGGCTCGCAAGATTCGGTGATCTCGAGGATCGCCGAGTCGTCCTGGACGCAAACCACGCGCGCGCGCGCAGGCGTCTCGTAGAAGCGCCCGATCGTCGCGGTGTACGAGCCCCACCGGTAGACCTCGTGCGCCGGGCGGATCACCTGGTACTCCTGGCCCGCCACGAGACCGGCGCGCGCGCCGACGTCGGAGTAGACGATGTCGCCGACCCCGAACATGTGCCGGCTGTCCTCGTACTCCGCGGCGACGATCCGCCCCGTCGCGGGCTCTTCGTCGGCTCCGATCCAGCCGGCGCAGTAGACGTCGTCCTCCCAACCGACCGGGAACGGCGCGGACGTGGAGGTCCTCTGCGTGGGGGCCTGCTCGATCACCGCGGGTGCCGCAGGTGCTTCGACGGCCCCCTGCGGCACCGGCGCCGGCGCGGCCTCGGGGAGGCCCGTCAGTCCGACGGCTGCTGCGGAGAGAGAGATGGCGGCACAGGCGAGGACGACCATCGCGGGAACGAACACGCGCTTCACGGCTCCGACCTCCTCGAGGACGCCGCGGTGCGACCGCGCCCGACGGCCTCGGCTCGATTCTTCCGGACTATCGACGCTAAGTTACCGCAACGCCGACGTTTCTCAAAGCCCCGTCGCCGCCGTGGCCGCGACAGGGGTCTCCGGAAGGCGGGGAACCTTCCGGAGGAACCGGCTCTCGGGGTGGTCCCGGCGCAGCCGGTCGAACAGGGTCCGGGCGTCCTCGGTCCGGCCGAGGCGACGTTCGGTCTGCCCGGCCCAGAAGAGCGCCTTCTCCATCCCAGAGTACTCGGGGAAGGCCGCGAAGAGCCCCTCGAAACGACTCCGGGCCGCCTGCCAGGCCCCCCGTCGATAGTAGAAGCGGGCGACGAGGTACTCGTGCTCGGCCAGGAGGTCGAGCATCGCCTTGTACCGGGCTCGCGCCTCGAACGCGTAGGGCGAGCTCGGGTAGTTCACGATGAGCTCGCTGTAGCTCTGGGCCGCCAGCCGCGTGTTCGCCTGGTCCCGGTCGGGCCTCTCGGCCTGTCGGTCGGAGACCTGCGCGAGCCGGAAGAGCGCGTAGTCCGACCTCGGGTGGGACGGGTAGCGGCTCCGGAAGTCCTTGAAGCGAGCCTGGGCCTCGACGTACCCGGTGACGGATTTCTCCTCCAGGAAGGAGTCGGCGAGGCGGAGGGCCGCCTGCTTGCCGAGCGGGTCGTTCGCGTAGTTCTCGGCCACGAACCGGAGGTACTGCCTCCCGGTCTCGAACTTCTTCTTCGTGACGAGGGCGTCCCCCTGCGCGTAGGCATCCTCCTTCGACATCGTCAGGAGCTCCCGCGTCACGCGGGAGGGGTCGCTGGAGGAGCAGGCGCTCCCCCCGAGCACGACGAGGCCGAGTACGAGGGACGCGGCAGTCTTGCGGTGGCGGCGATGGGCCATTCTCTTCTCCGGATTCAGCCCGGCTGCGGCTCGGGCGATGCGACGACGAAAGACAGGGTGTCACGAAGGCCGACGGGGGCGCCGGCGAGCGGGTACTGCCGCAGGATCGTCCCGGCGGCGGCTCCCTCGTACGGCTGGGCCTTGACGCCTCCGAGGCGAAAGCCGCGCGCCTCGAAGGCGAGGCGGACCCGCTCGAAGTCGCGGCCGATCAGGTCGGGCATCACGTAGAGGACGTCGGGAGCGCCCCGGTTGACGAGGACGTCCACGGGCGTCTCGGGCTCCGCGGTCGCCCCCGGAACGACTCCCTGGGCGACGACCCCCTGCGGTCCGGGCATCCGCGCGGCCGAGACCGCGCCCTCGACGAGACCTTCCCGGGCGAGCGCGAGGGCGGCCGTCCGAGCGGTCAGACCGGTGAGATCGGGAGTCTGGATGACTCGCGGACCGAGGGAGAGGAAGACGCGGAGGTCCTGCCCCGCCTTGACGGCCATTCCGGCCGCCGGGCTCTGCCCCCGGACCCTGTGGGCGGGGATCTCCTCGTCGAACCCTTCCTGCGAGCCGTCGACGACGACGCGGAGGCCCCGCTCGGCCGCAAGGGCCGTCGCCTCGTCGACCGATCTCCCCGTCAGGTCGGGAACCTCCTCCGCTTTTCCGAGGACGAATCTGGAAAACGAGATCCATGCGGCCGCCCCCAGGATCCCGGCGAGGAGGAGGGCGTAGAGGATCCGTGCCAGAACGCCGCTCATTCGCGCGGACTTTAGCAGGGGGCGTGCCTTGACCCGACCCCCCGGGGCGAGGAGACTCCGTCTCCATGGTCGAAGCCCCTCGATCGACGAGGTCCCGCGGCCCGGCCTCCACGCCGGCCCTCCCGCTCGCGCGGGCGGACCTCCACGTGCACACCAACGCCTCCATTTTCAAGTACTTCAAGGCGGCCAACAGCCACGACTCCTACAACGAGCCGGAGGAGGTCTACCGGCTCGCGAAGGCCCGGGGGATGGACTTCGTCACGTTCTCCGACCACGACACCGTCGAAGGATGCCTGAGGTTCCAGGACCGCCATCCCGACCTGACCGACTTCTTCGTCTCCGTGGAGGTCGAAACCTGGTTCCCGAAGACGGGTCACAGGATCCACGTCAACGTCTTCGACCTGACCCGTCAGCAGTACGCCGTCATCGACCGGAAGAGGAAGAGCATCTTCGACCTCGTCGAGTACCTCCGGGCCGAGGACCTCCTCTTCTCCGCGAACCACCTCTTCCAGTCGTACCGGATGCGCCAGGCCCCCGAGGTCTTCTTCGAGACGATGCTCTCCCTGTTCGACGTCTTCGAGGTGAAGAACGGGTCGATGGCGTACCAGCACAACGCCCTCGTCGAGGACCTCTTGCTCGTGGCGAAGGAGAAGAGGGGGAACCTCGCCCTCGTCGGCGGCTCCGATGCGCACACCTACCCCCCGATCGCCTCCGTCTTCACGATGGCCCCGGGAAAGACCTGGCAGGAGTTCCTCGCCTCGATCCGACGCGGCGAGTGCCTGTCGTGGGGCTCGGAGATGGGGTTCACGAACGTCCTCGGGGACGTCTACCGGAGCATCGGGATGCACTACCGGGAGGTGACGAAGCTCCGGAACCCCGAGTACACCCCGCGCGAGAAGGCGCAGCATCTCTTCTTCTCGATCGCCTCTCTCCCGATCTTCGCGACCGGCTTCCCCGCCGCCGTCCTCAGCCTCAACTACGCCAAGCAGGTCGCGCTCTCGAAGAACCTGAAGCGGCGCTTCGCGAGGACGGGGTTCGCCCGGCCGGGGGAAGGTTGACGCGCCGCCCCGCGGGAACGGGGCCCCTCGTCGGCGCCCACATGAGCGCCGCGGGAGGCCTCGTCCGCGCGGTCGAGCGCGCCGTCGACGCCGGCTGCCGCACGCTCCAGGTCTTCACGAAGAACTCGAACCAGTGGGACGGCAAGCCCGTCGTCGCCTCCGACGCCGCCGCGTTCCGAAAGGCCGCGGCCGACGCCGGCCTCGCGCCGCTCGTCTCCCACTCGGCCTACCTCATCAACCTCGCCTCGCCCGACCCCGTCGTCCGCACCCGCTCCGTCGGGGCTCTCGTCGACGAGATCGAGCGGTGCGACGCGAACGCCATCCCCTATCTCGTCCTCCACCCCGGCTCGCACGGCGGCGACGGCGAGGGGGTCGGCCTCGACCGGATCGCCCGCGGCCTCGACGAGGCCGCCGCGAAGACGCCGGAGTCGGGGACGACCGTCCTCCTCGAGACGGCCGCCGGGCAGGGCGCGTGCCTCGGTCACGACTTCGCGCACCTCTCGGCGATCCTCGGGCGCGCCGACTCCCGGCCGCGCCTCGCCCTCTGCCTCGACACCTGCCACATCCACGCCGCCGGCTACGACGTCGTCACGAAGGACGGCTGGCGGAAGACGCTCGACGAGCTCGACGCCGCCTGCGGCCTCGA
>JAGOBQ010000158.1 GCA_017999215.1 Thermoanaerobaculia bacterium | reverse complement strand
CTCTTCACCCGCCTCATGGACGAGGCCGGGGCGATGCTGTGGGGCCGCGTCACCTACGAGATGATGGAGAGCTACTGGCCGGCGGTGGCCCGCGGCGACGTCGAAGCCCCGACGGCGATGCGTGAGTGGGCGCGCAAGCTGGAGGACAAGCCGAAGTACGTGGTGTCCTCGACGCGAAAGGACTTCCCGTGGACCAACAGCCGCCACGTGGCCGGCGACCTGCGCACGGGCGTGCAGAAGCTCAAGGACGCGACGCCGGACGGCGTGCTCCTCGGGAGTGGCCGCCTCGCGGCCGAGCTGGACCGGCTGGATCTGATCGACGAGTACAGGCTGCTCGTCCATCCCAGGATCGCAGGCCACGGCCCGACCTTGTACGAGAGCGGGCTGCCCGGCACGCGACGGCTCGAGCGGATCTCGATGAACGCGCTCCGCAACGGCGCGATCGCCGTCCACTACCGGCGCGCGCGCTGACGCGGAGATCGGCCCCGTCGCCGGACGGCACGCTGATCTCCGAGCGTCGCGGCGTCGGAACCGGAGTCCCGTGGGCTCGCAGACCTTCGCCGTGCCGGACCCGAATGCCCAGGGTCGGGCGCAAGAGGGCCGTCCCCTGGGGAGCCAATCATGTTGAGCGGCCTCATACCGATGCGGCCCGTCCGGCGCGTGCCCGCAAGCGTCGGGCTCTATCGGGAGCTCGGCTTCAACGTCGAGCCGAGGCGGAAGGGAAGAGATGTCGTTACGGATTCAGGAGGTCCCCGGAGCGGAGGCTCCGATGGAGCTGCTGCTGCTGGCCGATCCTTCGGAGGAGAAGATCCGCTCCTATCTCCCGGAATCGAGGTGCTTCGTGGCGTCACGTGGCGCGGTCGTCGTGGGCGCGTGCGTCGTACAGCCGCGAGGCGCGGGCGCCCACGAGCTCATGAGCATCGCCGTGCTCCCGGAACACCAGAAGTCCGGATACGGAACGGCGCTGCTGAGATGGGTCGTCGACTTCTATCGCCGTGCCGGTGCGGGGCAGCTCGAGGTGGGCACCGGTACGTTCGGGTATCAGCTCGCGTTCTACCAGCGGCAGGGCTTCCGGGTGACGAGCATCGACCACGACTTTTTCGTCAGGAACTACCCGGAGCCGATCTTCGAGAACGGGATACAGCTCTTCGACATGCTGCGCCTGACGCTGAGGTATTCCGGCAGCGGGGCGCGGCGGCTCGTTCAGGCCGAAGCGGCTCGCGGCACGGGAGCGTCCGAGGGCGAGGGCGCCCCTTCGAGAATTCAGGAAGGCAGAGAATGATCATCACGGAGACCTTCGAGCCCCGGAGCCGACGGGACTGGCGGAAGTGGCTGGACCGCCATCACGCCGAGAGCAAGGCCATCTGGGTCGTGTTCCTGAAGAAGCACACGGGGCGGGCGGCGTTCACGTATCAGGACGCCCTCGAGGAGGCGCTCTGCTTCGGCTGGATCGACGGGGTCCGGCAGAGGATCGACGACCTTCGGTTCGCGCAGAGGTTCACGCCGAGGACGAAGTCGTCCCGCTGGTCGGAGACGAACAGGGCCCTGGTCGCCGACCTGGAGGCCCGAGGCCTGATGACTCCCGCGGGCCTCGCGGCACGGGGCTCGGCGCCGCCCGACCCGCCTCCGGCCCGGGAGGAGCCGTCCGGCGTGCCCGAGTGGCTGGTCGGCGCGCTGCGGGGCAGTCCGCTCGCGTGGAAGAACTTCGACGCCCTGCCTCCCTCGCACCAGCGGCGATACGTGGGATGGATCTCGTCCGCGAAGCGGGACGAGACCCGAATGAAGCGGGTCGCGGAAGCCATCGCCCTGCTCGAGGAGAACAAGCGGCTCGGCCTCGGGCCAGGCGAGGTCCGGAAATAAATCGCGCGTCGTCCCATAATTACCGGCAGCTCTCGGACACGGAGGTTCCCATGAACGCTCGCCTGATCCTGGCATCGGCTCTGATCGCCGCGGGGCTCTTCGCGACGGCCTGCAGCGACACGCCCACCGAGCCCTCCTCGCCGGTCGCCAACGGCAATCTCCAGATCCAGACCACGCAACCCTGCGCTCTGCCCGGGAGTGTCTCGGTCTCCGCGAACGGCAGGCAGCTCGGCACGCTCGCCGTCCCGGGTCAGAGCACCTTCTCGGTGCCTGCCGGCTCCTACTCCCTGGCCTTCGTCCGCGGCCAGGACGTCTTCGCCGGTCCCGGCCCGGTCCAGGTGCCGGCGGGGGGCACCGTCGTCGTGACCGACCCCGCCGGCGCCTGCATGGCGCCGACCGGGGCACCCTGATCGGCCGCGATCTCAGCGTCGGCCGCGGGCGCGCGGCCCCCAAGAAGATGGAGAGGAAGCGCGGTATCCCGGCGCGCGGCGGCTTCGCATCGCTATTCGCCCGCGCCGCGGCCGGGCCTCACGACCGACGTCCCTCGCCCGGAGGCATGCCCATGGCCAGCGATCGCGACGATTCCGCCGTCTCCGCCTACATCGCGGCGTTCGCGCCCGACGTGCGGGCCGTTCTCGAGCGCATTCGCCGCACGGCCCGGGCCGCGGCGCCGGCAGCCGAGGAGCTGATCTCGTACCGCGTGCCGGCCCTGCGACAGGGGGGCATCCTCATCTACTACGCGGCCTTCAAGAGCCACATCGGCGTCTTCCCTCCGGTCTCCGGGGACCCGGAGCTCGAGGCGGAGCTGGCTCCCTGGGCCGGTCCCAAGGGCAATCTCCGGTTCCCCCTCGACCGACCGATTCCCTTCGGCCTCATAGATCGAATCGTCCGGCTGCGCGTACGCCAGGTCGCGTCTCGCGCGACCGCGCGGAAGGCCGCACGGAGGAGACCAGGAACGTCATGAAGACGAGCGAACGGGAAGAGCTGCTGCACGTCCTGAAGGGACGCTTCGAGAAGAACGGGCACCGCCATCCGGGGCTGGCGTGGGCGAAGGTCCTCGCCCGGCTCGAAGGGAACCTCCCGGCGCTCCGGTCGCTGCGGGCGATGGAGTCGACGGGAGGGGAGCCGGACGTCGTCGCGCGCGCGGGAGAGTCGGGTCCGTACATGTTCTACGACTGCTCGGCGGAGAGCCCGGCGGGGCGAAGGAGCCTCTGCTTCGACGGCGAGGCTCGAATGGCCCGCAAGGAGCACCGGCCGGAGAGCAGCGCCGTCGAGATGGCCGCGGCGATGGGGATCGAGCTGCTGACGGAGGAGGAGTACCGGACGCTCCAGGGCGTCGGCGAGTTCGACACGAAGACCTCGAGCTGGATCGCGACGCCGCCCGACGTTCGGGCCCTCGGCGGCGCCCTCTTCGGCGACCGCCGCTACGGCCGGGTGTTCGCGTATCACAACGGGGCGCAGTCGTACTACGCCGCGAGGGGTTTCCGCGGGCTCCTCCGTGTCTGAGCGCGCCGCCTCGGGAAGCTCCCGAGAGGCTCGTCGCACACGTCCCTTCTCCTCGCGCTCGCGGCACCCGCGAGAGCGCGGCACCCGGACTCGAGCCCCGATGTCCACCGACACGCTCGCTCCGCGCCTCGCGTTCCTGCGGGAGATCGACGGGCTGAAGACCGTCGTCCGACAGTCTCCGCTCCTCGACCGGAGCCGGAGGGAGAACAGCGCGGAGCATTCCTGGCACCTCGCCCTGTACGCGCTCCTGCTCCACGACCTGGCGGCGAGCCCGGTCGACGCGTCGCGCGTGATCCGGATGCTCCTCGTTCACGACATCGTCGAGGTGGACGCCGGCGACACGCCCTTCCACGCCGGCGTGCCCCCGCGGGAGCAGGCGGAGCGGGAGGCGACGGCGGCCGAGAGGATCTTCGGGATCCTCCCCCGGCCGGTGGGAGAGGAGCTCCTCGCGCTCTGGCGGGAGTTCGAGGCCGCCGAGACCGCCGACGCCGCGTTCGCGAAGGCGCTCGACAGGGTCCAGCCGCTGGTCGCGAACGTCGCCACGGGCGGAGGGACCTGGCTCGCGAGCCGGCTCACGCTCGACCAGGTGCTCGCGCGCTACGGACCGACGATTGCGAAGGGCTCCCCTCGGCTCTGGGAAGCCTGCGAGGCGCTCGTCCGGGGTCACTTCTCCGGGAGAACGGACGCTTCGGACGGAAGCGACGCCGAGGTCGGGACCGACCCGTCCGCGACCGATGCACGAGATCACGAAGGGAGGACGACGATGGTCCCGAAGAACACGATCTGCCTCTGGTACGACGGCAACGCCCTGGAAGCCGCACAGTTCTACGCCCGGACGTTCCCGGACAGCGCGGTCGGGAAGGTCTACCGCGCGCCCGCCGACTACCCTTCGGGCAAGGAGGGCGACGTCCTGACGGTGGAGTTCACCGTGATCGGCATTCCCTGTCTCGGCCTAAACGGCGGCCCGGCGTTCCCGCACAGCGAGGCGTTCTCGTTCCAGGTGGCGACGGACGACCAGGCCGAGACCGACCGCCTGTGGGACGCGATCATCGGCAACGGCGGCCAGGAGAGCGCCTGCGGCTGGTGCAAGGACAGGTGGGGGCTGTCGTGGCAGATCACGCCGCGCGCGCTCATCGCCGCGATCGCGGATCCGGATCCCGCCGTCGCCCGGCGCGCGTTCGAGGCGATGATGCAGATGAAGAAGATCGACATCGCGGCCATCGAGGCGGCCCGCCGCGGCTGACGCGCGAGGGCGCCCGGCCGCGATCGCCTCGCCGCGGCCGCCGCCCGACCGGTACCATTCACTCATGACCTTCGAGCTGCAGCCGACGCTGCGGGGCAGCCTCCTCGAGCTGCGCCCCCTGCGGGAGGAGGACTGGACCGACCTCTTCGCAGCCGCGTCCGACCCTCTGATCTGGGAGCAGCACCCGGAATCGGCTCGCCACGAGGAGGAGGTCTTTCGACGCTTCTTCGCGGGGGCGCTCGCGTCGGGCGGCGCGCTCGTCGCGATCGACCGGAGCAGCGGGCGGATCGTCGGCTCCTCCCGCTTCCACGGCTACGACCCGGTGCGGCGCGAGGTGGAGATCGGATGGACGTTCCTCTCGCGCTCGCACTGGGGCGGCGCGTACAACGGCGAGATGAAGCGGCTGATGCTCGACCACGCGTTCCGCTTCGTCGACACCGTGCTCTTCCTCGTCGGGCCGGAGAACCACCGCTCCCGAAGGGCCGTCGAGAAGATCGGCGGAGTCCTTTCGGGGACCCGGTTCGAGCGCGGGCACGAAGCCGTCGAGTACCGGATCACCCGGGCGGCCTGGTTCGCCGGGTGAAGCGAGCGGAAGGTCCCGCGAGCCCGGGCGCGGGCCGCCGGGCTCCGCCAGGCTCCCGCCACCCCACGCATGGAGGACGCCGTTCGATGGACACCCGCGCGAGGCCGAACCCCTCCCTCAACCAGCTCGTACGGTCCGAGGAGGTCGGCTGGCGGCCGCTGGACGAGCCCGGAGTTACGGGCGTCTCCGTCAAGGTCCTGCGATTCGATGCGGCGGCCGGGCGCGCTCCCACGATCCTCCTCCGGTTCGACCCGGGCGCCCGCTACCCGGCGCATTCCCATCCCGGAGGCGAGGAGATCTTCGTCCTCCAGGGCGACATCCGCCTCGGCAAAGACCGTCTCGCCGCGGGCGACTACCTCTACACGGCCCCGCACAACGTCCACGCCGTCCATTCGGAGGGCGGGTGCGTCATCCTGGTAAACGTTCCGCAGGAGGTGGAGATCCTCGTTCCCCCGGGCGGCCCCGCCGCGGGCCCCGGGTCGGGTGCGTAGCCCCGTTCCGGCCACGTCGTACGATGGGAGCCGCATGATCTCGAGAAGCCTCCTCCACGCGTACGCTTTCGTCGCGCCCGTCGCCTTCGCGCTGTTCTGGGTGGCCGCCGCGGTCGTCCACGTCGCATTCGCGGTCGCGGTCTTTCGCCATGCCTCGACGCGGCGGGCCGAGGGCGGGCGTCACGTCTTCGTGGGCCCCGAGCTCTGGACGCTCGCCGCGCTCGTGAGCGGCCCGGTCGCGGTCGTCTCCTACTGGCTCCTTCACTGCTCCCGCCTCGCGGGAACAGAGGAGCTGCTCGCCCCGCCGCGGGCCTGACGCGGCGTGCGACAGGCATCGATTTCCCCGCGGGGCGCGGGGCCTCGAGGGGAACGTGCAGACGCCGGGAGGGCGAGATGACGGTCGAGAACGAGCGCGACGTGGAGGGGATCCTGAAGGCCGGGCGCGTCGTCGCGACGGTGCGGGACGCCATGCTCGAGAAGGTCGAGCCCGGGATGACGACCGCCGAGCTCGACGAGATCGGCGGCCGCCTTCTGGAGCGGCTCGGCGCGAGGTCCGCGCCCCGGGTGACGTACGGCTTCCCGGGCGCGACCTGCATCAGCGTGAACGAGGAGGCGGCGCACGGGATCCCCGGTCCCCGGGTCATCCGGGCCGGCGACGTCGTGAACGTCGACGTCTCGGCCGAGCTGGAGGGCTACTTCGCCGACACGGGGGGCACGACCGTCGTCCCGCCGGTCTCGGACGCGAACGGCTCCCTCTGCCACGCGACGCGGGTGGCCCTCGACGGCGCGCTGGCCGAGGCGAGAGCCGGCGCCCCGATCAACCGGATCGGGCGAGCCGTGGAGCGGGTCGCCCGGGCGCACGGGTTCCGGGTGATCCGGAACCTCGCCGGACACGGGGTGGGCCGGAAGCTGCACGAAGAGCCGGAAGGGATCGTGAGCTACTACGACCGGGGCGACAGCCGCCGGCTGCGGCTCGGTCAGGTGATCGCCATCGAGCCGTTCCTCTCGACGAGGAGCGCCCACGTGACGGAAGCGGAAGACGGGTGGACGCTCGTCGGGCACCCGGAGAGCCGCTCGGCGCAGTTCGAGCACACGATCATCGTCACGAACGGCGAGCCCATCGTGGCGACCCGCTCGGAGAGGGGCGGATGACGGGACGGCGCGCTCCATCGGACGGCGCGCTCCATCCGGCGCGGGCCGTGCCGGAGCGGCCGCGCGCGGCCCGCGCCCGGGGCTCGGCGCACGGGCCCGAAGGCCCCCGAGCCGGATCGGACCTCGCGGCATGAGCACCGTTCGCATCGCCCTCGCGAACGTCCGTGTGCCCGCGACGCCGGAGGAGTCCGTTCTCCGGGCGACCGCGGCAGTCGCCGAGGCGGGCCGGCGGGGCGCTCTCGTGCTCTGCTTCCCGGAGTGCTTCGTCCCCGGGTACCGGTGGCCGGGGACGACGCCGCCGCCGCCGGACCCCGCGTTCCTCGAGCGGGCGTGGGCCGCCGTGGCGGAAGCCGCCGGCGCGGCCGGCATCACGGTCATCCTCGGCACGGAGCGCCTGACCGACCGCGGCCTGCAGATCACCGCGTGTGTGATCGGGCCGGACGGCGCGGTGGCGGGATGGCAGGACAAGGCGCAGCTCGACCCGTCGGAGGAGGGCACCTATCCCGCCTTCTCGACCGAGCGACGGGTCTTCACCGCCGGCCCGCTGACGTTCGGGGTGGTGATCTGCCACGAAGGGTGGCGGTACCCGGAGACCGTGCGGTGGGCGGTGCGACGCGGCGCGCAGGTCGTGTTCCACCCGCACGCGCACGTGGCCGAGCCGGGGAGCTACCGACCCGTCACCTTCGCGGACCCCGCCAACACGTTCCACGAGAAGGCGGTCCTGTGCCGCGCGGCGGAGAACACGTGCTACTTCGCGTCGGTGAACTGCGCGAGCGAGGGTTCCGGCACGACGTCGGCGATTGCGCGCCCGGACGGTTCGCTCCTGTGCCATCAGCCGTATGGACAGGAGGGCCTGCTCGTGGCGGACCTGGACCTCGGAGCGGCCACCGGTCTTCTCGCCCGGCGGTGCCGGACCTCGCCGATGTAGCGCGGGGCGAGGCGAGCACGCGGACGACCCCGATGCCGACATCGAGATCCCATTCGTTCGACCCGGCAGGCCGACGCAGAACGCCCTCGTCGAGGGCTTCGGCGGAAGAATCCGCGAGGCATGCGCCGTCGCGCGATCGAATCGACTCCGCAGGCGGAAGGTACCTTTGAGATATCTGCTCGGTGTCGGCGGTGTGCTGCTCCTTCAGGCGGGGCTCTCGCTCGCGATCATCCGAGCCACGGCAGGCGGGGGGTCCTTCGTTGGCCTCGGCGCGATGCTGCTGGCCGTTCCGGGTATCCCGCTCACGGCCCTGGTCAATGCTCTCCTCATACGCTCGAGTCGAAAGGAGCCGGCAGCGGCCTGTGCCCGGCGTGTCGTCCTCGCCTCGCTGGCCCTTCCGGCCTTGCAGCTGGCTCTCCTGGCCCTCGTCTCCGTCTTTCGACTCTGAGCGTCGGTCCCGGTCTGCGTGCGCGCCCGGCCCGGGCTCGTCGCGAACGGAATGACCCGGCCATCCGGGTCGAGGAGGACGCCATGAGAGCTGCGGCCGTCGTCGGCCCC
>JAGOBQ010000157.1 GCA_017999215.1 Thermoanaerobaculia bacterium | reverse complement strand
GGTCTACTACCGGATCGCGGACCCCGCGGTCTTCGCGATCTGTGGCGTCGTCTGTGGCGCGATGCAGAGGACCCTGGACGAGAAGAGGGTCGAGCTGAAGGCGGGAAAGGCGGCGCTCGCCGCCGGGGCGCGGGCATGAGCTCCGACCTTCTCTGGGTCGGCGGCTTCTTCGTCGCCTGGATGCTCCTTCAGTACGTCGTCCTCCCGAGGCTCGGCGTCCCGACGTGAGCGGTCCCGAATCCGGCCGGCGGCCGGAGCTGCGCGACGAAGCCCGGAACGACCGATAAGACGACGACCGCCCCGAAGGAGCACGCCGCCCCCGCGGGACGAGGCGGCTCCGAGAACGCGGAGCCCTGACGAGGACACGATGCCCCTCTACGAATACCGATGCGACGAATGCGGGCGGACCTTCGAGGAGCTCCGCTCCTCGAGCGAGGCCGACGCCGCGGTCGACTGCCCCTCCTGCGAGTCCCGGCGCCCCTCCCGCAAGCTCTCGAGCTTCGCCTCCGGCGCGAGCTCGTCCGGCTCGGCGAAGGGAGGCTCCGGCTGCGGCCCCCGCTTCACGTGAGGGTAGCCCGGGGGGGCCCGTCGGGCCCCCGCCGCGCCGCCCCCCCTCTCCCCCCTCCGGCGCCCGCGGGCGCGAAAGGAGCTTCGATGAAGGATTCCCCCGTCGCCCTCCAGACGACCACGCCCCTCTCCTTCGCCGACGCCGTCGCCCGCGCGCGCGAGGCGCTCGCGAAGGAGGGCTTCGGCGTCCTGACCGAGATCGACGTCCAGGCGACGCTGAAGAAGAAGCTCGACGTCGACCGCGAGCCGTACCTCATCCTCGGCGCCTGTCACCCTCCTTCGGCTCACAAGGCCCTCTCGGCCGTCCCCGAGGTCGGCGTCCTCCTCCCGTGCAACGTCACCGTCTCGGTGGAGGGAGGGACGACCGTCGTCCGCGCGATGGACCCGGAGGGCGTGATGGGGCTC
Source organism: Thermoanaerobaculia bacterium (assembly GCA_017999215.1). Lineage (GTDB taxonomy): Bacteria > Acidobacteriota > Thermoanaerobaculia > UBA5066 > UBA5066 > UBA5066. The sequence goes on along the minus strand of JAGOBQ010000157.1, from coordinate 7,414 downwards.
CTCGATTCCCCGGAGCTCGCCGAGGTCGGGACCGACATCGGCGCGCGCCTCCGGCGCGTCGTCGACGCCTTTCGCTCCTGAAATCTCCTCCCTCCCGGCTGCGTTCCGCGTGACGGCCGTCATCGCGGCGCGAACGCCCGTTCCGTAGAGTCCGACTCACCGAAGACGACTCCGGTTTGCTCCCCCGGGCACGCGATCCCCTCTGACGGGCAGCGCGGCCCCGGGGTGCGCCGGGGCGTCGACGGACTCCCCGACCGGTCCGCTCAGAGAAGGGAGCGCGCGAGGAGCGCGGCGACCGAGGCGCCGGCGAGCGTGTTGAAGAGGTTCAGCACGTGGCCGTTCGTGACGCGCCAGGACGCCCCGTCGCGCCCCAGGAGGCTCTCGACGACGGTGCCGACGAGCGCGGCCGCGACGACCACGGGGACCGCTCCCGTGGCGTAGAGGCCGAGGACGGCTCCGAGGAGGCCGAGAAGCGCCGCCGCGAGGAGGCCCGCGAGCGTCCCCGCGATCGAGACGGCCCCGTCGGTCCCCGGCGGGACTCGGCGGAGATCGGGGAGGAGGACGGTCGGCGTCCGGATCGCCTGCCCCACCTCGGTCCCGATCGTGTCCATCAGCGCCGTGGCGAACGCTGCCGCCGCCGCGAGGTGCAGGAGCGGAGCCGCGTCCGGCGTCAGCGCCGCGCAGGCGACGAGGAACGCCGTGACGGAGCAATTCGCGAGGACGTTCGCCGCGCTCCGCCGTCCCCCTGCCGCCTCGGCCTTCCCCATCGCCTCCTTCCGCGCCCGGCCGAAGCGGGTCGCGAGCGTCCCGCCGGCGAAGAAGGCCCAGAGGAGAGCGTACGGCCCGACGCCGCCGAGACCCAGGACGAGGGCGCCGACGATCCCGCCCGCCACGGCCCCGGAGGGGCGGACGACGCCGAAGGCCGCCGCCAGCGCCGGCAGGGCGACGTTCACGCCGACGCCGAGGGCGAGGCGCCGAAGCGCCTCCGGCTCGAGGAGGACCGCGGCGTTCGGGAGGGCGGGGAGGAGGAGCGCCAGCGCGCCCGCCGCCGCCAGGGGTGGGACGAGGTTGTCGTCGAGCTCGGACGGGAGGCTCTCGAGGACCGCGCCGACGAGCGCCGCGAGGAGGAACGCGACGAGTCCGGACGGCGCCGGGACGCGGCCGGCAACGAAGGAGGAGAGCGCGGCCGCGCCGAGGCTCCCGAAGACGACGTAGCCGAAGAGGCCGCTCCAGCTCTTCCGCGCGTTCCACGGGAGGCGCCGCCCGCCGAGCGTCGCGGCGGCGAGCGTCGCGAAGCCGTCGCCGAACGCGAGGAAGCCCCACCCGGCCGCCGCGAGGTCGAGGCGGCGCGGGAAGAGGAGGACGAGCGCCAGGACGACGAGCGGGTAGAGGAGGATTCCGAGCGGGAAGCCGCGGGCGCGGTCGTCGGCGCGGAACAGGCTCTTTCCGCCGAGCCTCGGGAGGACGAGGAGGTTGAAGGCGAACGCCGCGAGGGCGCAGAGCGCCGCGCCCCTCCCGTCGAGCCACCGAAGGAGGAGCGCGAACGCGGCCATCCCGACGTGGACGGCCTTCCTCCTCGCCTCCGTGGCGTCGAGGCTCACGCCCGGGCCGCCTCCGCGCGGAGGCGAAGGTGCTCGTCGAGCGCCTCGAGGTGATGCCGCGGCGCCTCCCCGGTCAGCGCCTCGTAGCGGGAGGTGTCGAGGACGGAGTTCGCCGGGCGCGCGGCCGGCCGCGGGAACTCGTCGCTCGCGCACGGGACGACGCTCACGCTGGAGAAGCCGGCGCGGGCGAGCGCCTCCCGGGCGAGGCCGTACCAGGTCGTCTCCCCCGCGTTCGCGAAGTGGACGAGGCCGCGCGCGCCGACCGAGACGAGCTTCACGAGGCCCCGCGCGAGGTCGGGGGCGAACGTCGGCCGGCCCCGTTGGTCGTCGACGACCTTCAGCTCCTCCCGGCCCGACGCCGCGAGTCCCAGGATCGTGTCGACGAAGTTGACGCCGCCCGGGGCGAAGACCCAGGAGGTGCGGACGACGAGGACCTCCGCACCGCTCGCGAGGGCCCGGCGCTCGCCGCCGAGCTTGCCGCGTCCGTAGGCGTTGACCGGGTCGACGGGGTCGTCCTCGCGCCAGGGTCGGCCGGGCCGCCCGTCGAAGACGTAGTCCGTCGAGACGTGGACGAGGAGCGCCCCGGCCTCGCGGCAGAGGCGCGCGATCTCGCCGACGGCGACGTCGTTCACCGCGAGGTGGCCGGGGTCGCTCTCGCAGAGGTCGACCCGCGTGTCGGCCGCGGCGTTCCAGACGACGGAGACGCCCGGGACGATGGCCCGGGCGAGGGCGGCCGCGTCGGTCACGTCGAGCTCGCCGACGCCGAGCGCGGTCGCGTGGGGCCGCTGCGCCGCGAGGCCTCGGGCGAGCATGCCGCCGGCGCCGAGGATCAGCTCGCTCATTCCGCCGCCCTCCGAGGAGCCGGCCGCGGGGACCGCGTCAGTTTCCCACCCGCCCGGTGAAGTCGAGGAAGCTCCCGATGTTCTTCAGGTTGAGGCCGATGCGGTAGTCGCGTGTCGGGATCGCGCCGATCCGCAGGTCGCGGTACTCGCCGAGGATCTTGAAGCACGACGCCTCCCAGGTCACGAGGCTCCGCCACTCGAGCATCTTCCCGCGCTCGACGTCGTAGTTCGCCTCCACGTCGAGACGCAGCCTCTTCGGCAGGATCGAGGAGCCGCCGCCGAAGCGGAGCTGCGTCGAGGGGCTCGGCGCCCCTACGGGGCGGCTGTCGAAGAAGGAGAGCCGGAGGAAGCGCTCGGCCGAGCCGACGTTCGCCGACACGCTCGAGGAGGTGACGACGCCCTCCTTCAGGTCCCACGTCGCCCGGGCGTCGAAGTTGAGGGCGGAGCCCGCGTTGACGCGCAGGATCGCGTCGAGAGGCGAGTCGCGGACGGTCGTGGCGGCTCCGACGGGAAGCTCGAAATAGTGCGTTCGCGAGAGCTCGAACGAGGCGATCTCGCGGGACGCCCCCTTCTCCTCCTTCGCGAGGAGCCGCTGGACGAGCGAGTAGCGCACCTGGTGCGACGGGAGGATCGTGTCGACCTCGTCGAAGACGGGGGTCCGGGAGAGGTCCTCCGGGTCGGTCTGGTAGGAGTAGTCCGCCCGCGGCTCGAGGACGTGCTTGAGCTTCCGGAACTTGCCCAGCTTCACGTCGAAGACGCGGGAGAAGGACGGCCCCGTCACCTCGAGCCCGGCCGTCGCGGAGCCGCGCGTGTAGGGCTCCTCGGTGAGCGACCGCCCGTCCGCGGAGACGGAGGCCCCGTACCGGGTCACCCGGTAGCCGGCCTCCGCGTTCACGGAGAGCCACGGAACCGGCGAGAGGGGGGCCGAGAGCTTCGGGTAGACGTCGAGGCGCTCGTAGTCCCCCGCCGGCTGCCCCGCCGGCCGGATGGAGCGGAGGAACCCGGCGGAGCCCTGGGCCTCGACGAAGAGCGCGTTCCCGAAGAGGCCCGTGGGCCGAAGCCGCGCCTCGAGGACCGGCTTCCGCTCGAGGACGACCTCGCTCGAGCCGTAGAGCGCCGTCTCGCGCTCGAGCCGGAGGTTGAACGCGACCGGCCCCTCCGAGCGGGTGACGAAGGCCTTCTGCCCCACGGTCCGGGCCGACGTCAGCGCGAAGTCGCGGTCGTAGCGCTGGAAGAACGCGAGGTCGGAGAAGTCGGTCCAGTTGACGACGGCGCGCGTCCGGGGCGCGAGGTCGTCGGCCGAGAGCGTCCCCCACGTCTTCCACTGCCAGCGCCGGTCGGGGTCGACGACGGTGTAGAAGGAGCCGGTGAACGCGGTCCCCGCGGTCGGCCGGAGGCGGAGCTCGGTCCCGAGGCCGAAGTACTCCTTCGTGTAGAGGTCGGTCGTGATCGTCGCGTCGGCCGAGCGCCCGAGGACCTGGAAGTACGAGAGCCCGAGGAAGCCCCCCCGGCTCGAGCTGTAGCCGATCCCCGGGACGAGGAAGCCCGAGGCGCGGTCGCGCAGCGCCGGCCAGAGGAGGTACGGGGTGTAGAGGAGCGGGACGCCGCCGAGGCGGAAGACGACCGACTTCAGCTTCGCGTAGTCGTCGAGCGTGACGGCGCCGTCCTTCACCCGGAACTCCCACGCCGGGTCGTCCCCCTCGCAGGCCGTGACCGAGCCGTCCCGGATCTCGAAGGTCCGCGCCCCGGTCTTCGCGATCGTCGCCCCGCGGACGAGGATCCCCGCGAGCTCCGCGCTCCCGTCGGTCAGGATGCCGGTCTTCTCGGTCAGGTCCATCTCGAGGCGCAGGCCCTTGAGGCGCGTCGTCCCCTGCTCGAGGACGACGTCCCCCTCGGCGACGACCTGCTTCGTCTTCGTGTCGGCCCGCACCCAGTCGGCCGTCAGCCGTATGTCCTGATACTCCAGCGTGACGACGCCCCCCTTCGGGGCCTGGACCTCGTAGACCGTCTCCGAGAGGAGGCTCTGCCGCCCCCCCTGCCCGTCGGAGACCGAGACCGTGATGACGCCCCCCGCCTCCGGCACCCGGAACTTGATGTCGAGGTTCGGACGCTCGCGGAAGCGCGAGGCGAACGGGTCGCTCTCGAACGAGGACTGCCCCGCGGCGGGCGCCGCGGCGAGGAGCAGCGCCGCGGCGAGCCCCGCGAGGGGGGCCCGCCACGGCGTAAGGGTCCGTCGGGAGCCCCGGCGGTTCAGAGCTTCATCTCGGGAACGTCGCCGCGAACCTCGAGGGGCGGCTCCGTCGCCGCCTGGATCTCCTCGACGGTCACGCCCGGCGCCCGCTCGACGAGGACGAGGCCCGCCCCGTCGGGCTTCACGTCGAGGACGGCGAGGTCGGTGACGATCCGGTGGACGCAGCGCTTCCCGGTGAACGGGAGCGTGCATCGGTTCAGGATCTTCTTGTCGCCCTTCTTCGCGACGTGCTCCATCGTCACGATGACGCGGCGGGCGCCGGCGACGAGGTCCATCGCGCCGCCCATCCCCTTCACGAGGCGGCCGGGGATCATCCAGTTCGCGAGCGACCCCTCGGCGTCGACCTGCATCGCGCCGAGGATGCAGAGGTCGATGTGCCCGCCGCGGATCATCGCGAAGGAGTCGGCCGACGAGAAGAACGAGGCGCCGGGGATGACGGTGACGGTCTCCTTCCCGGCGTTGATCAGGTCGGCGTCGACCTCGGCCTCGGTCGGGAAGCCGCTCATCCCGAGGATACCGTTCTCCGACTGGAAGACGACCTCCATCCCGGGCGGCACCGCGTTCGCGACCAGCGTCGGCATCCCGATGCCGAGGTTGACGTACATCCCGTCGCGCAGCTCCTGCGCGGCCCGGGCGACGATTCCGTCTCTGTCGAGCTTCGCCATCGCCGCCCCCTCAGTCCTTCCTCACCGTTCGCCGCTCGATCCGCTTGGCGCGGGGAGCGACGATCAGGCGGTTCACGAAGACGCCGGGGGTGTCGACCTCGTCCGGGTCGATCTCGCCGACGTCGACGAGCTGCTCGACCTCGGCGATCGTGATCTTCCCCGCGGTGGCGCACATCGGGTTGAAGTTCTTCGCCGTCTTCCGGTAGACGAGGTTCCCGTGCCGGTCTCCCTTCCAGGCGGCGACGAGGGCGTAGTCGGTGACGATGCCGCGCTCGAGGACGAACTCGCGCCCGTCGAACGGCTTCGTCTCCTTCCCCTCCGCGACGACCGTGCCGACGCCTGTCGGCGTGTAGAAGCCGGCGATGCCGGCGCCGCCGGCCCGGAGCCGCTCGGCGAGCGTCCCCTGGGGGCAGAACTCGAGCTCGAGCTCGCCCGCGAGGTACTGCCGCTCGAACTCGGCGTTCTCGCCGACGTAGGAGGAGACCATCTTCCGGATCATCTTCTTTCCGAGGAGGATCCCGAGGCCCCAGTCGTCGACGCCGCAGTTGTTCGAGACGCAGACGAGGTCCGTCACGTCGCGGTCGGCGAGCGCCTGGATCAGGTTCTCCGGGATCCCGCAGAGGCCGAATCCGCCGACGGCGATCGTCGCCCCCGAAGGGATGTCCGCCACGGCGCGGGCCGCCGCCTCGTGATGCGAGGAGGAGAGGACGACCTTGTCGATCACAGCGCCTCCACCACCATCGCCGTCGCCTCGCCGCCGCCGATGCAGATCGCCGCGAGGCCGTACTTCTTCTTCCGGGCCTTCAGCGCATGGAGGAGCGTGACGAGGATGCGGGCGCCGGAGGCGCCGATCGGGTGCCCCATCGCGACGGCCCCGCCGTTCACGTTGACCCGGTTCGGGTCGACCTCGAGCTCCTTCACGAACGCCATCGTGACGACGGCGAAGGCCTCGTTCACCTCGAACAGGTCGATCTGGGAAAGCGGGACGTCCGCCTTCTCGAGCGCCTTCTTCGCCGCGAACGCGGGCGCGGTCGTGAACCATTCCGGCTCCTGGGCGTGGGAGGCGAAGGAGACGATCCGGCCGAGCGGCTTCGCCCCCGTCTCCTGCGCGACCGCCTCGGTGGCCAGGAGGAGCGCCGCCGCCCCGTCGTTGATCTTCGAGGAGTTCGCGGCGGTGACGGTCCCGTCCTTCTGGAACGCCGGCTTCAGGGAGCCCATCTTCTCGAGCTTCTCGAGCGGGGTGGCGAACGGCTCCTCGTCGCGGTCGACGACGACCGTCCCCTTCTTCCCCTCGATGGAGACCGGGACCATCTCGGCGCGGAAGTCGCCCGAGTCGTTCGCCCGGCGCGCCCGCTGGTAGCTCTCCATCGAGAAGGCGTCCTGCGCCTCGCGCGTGAAGGAATACTTCGCGGCGCACATCTCGGCGCAGTTGCCCATGTGGACGTTCTTGTAGGGGTCCCAGAGGCCGTCGTGGATCATCCCGTCGATCAGCTGCCCGTGCCCCATCCGCATCCCCGTCCGCCCCTTCGGGAGGAGGTAGGGCGCGTTCGACATCGACTCCATGCCGCCCGCCAGGACGATCTCGTACTCCCCGGCCCGGATCGCGTTCGCGCCGTCCATGACGGCCCGCATCCCGGAGCCGCAGACCTTGTGGATCGTCACGGCGCCGGTGGACCTGGGGAGGCCGGCGGCGATCAGCGCCTGCCGGGCCGGGGCCTGCCCCTGACCGGCCTGGAGGACGTTCCCCATCAGGACCTGGTCGACGCGGTAGCCGGGGATCTCGGTCCGCTCGAGGCACGACTTGAGCGCCCGGGCGCCGATCTCGGACGCGGTGAGGGGGGAGAGGGACCCCAGAAAGGTTCCGATCGGCGTACGAGTCGCCGAGAGGACGAGGACGTTCTTCATCGTTCGCTTGCTCCGTTAGGTCCTCCGGGCCACGCAGGGGCCACCGGGGGACCGAGGGATTCTACTCATCCGCTCCCGGACGGTCTCTCGGGGGATGGACACCCCCGGAGGCGGACCCCTATCCTCGACCCGTGCGCGTCCTCGGGGTCG
>JAGOBQ010000007.1 GCA_017999215.1 Thermoanaerobaculia bacterium | reverse complement strand
GCGGGCGACCCTGCTCGAGGGCGCGGCGCGCGGACTCCGGGTCGGCGCCGGCCGGCGGGACCGGTGCCCAGACGCCCGAGCGATCCATCGCGAAGCTCTCGCCGGTCGCGGTCCGACGCGCGAGAAGGGCCCGCTCGCCGCGGGAGAGGAGCTCCCGGGCGGTGGCATACGCGGACTTCGACCCGACCGGCTCGACGAGGACGAGAGCCGTGCCGCCGCACACCATCTCCGGCCCCTCGGCCTCGGTCCCGAGCTTCTCCACCTCGAGGACCCGGGCCTTCCCGTCGGCGAGCGCCTCGCGGGCCGCGTCGAGGACGACCGCCTCGCCCCCGCCGCCGCCCACGGAGCCGGCGACGAGGCCGGCCGGGCCCGCCAGCATCCAGGAGCCCGGATGGCGGGGCGCCGAGCCCTTCACCTGCATCACCGTGCAGAGGGCGAGCGGCTCGCGCGACCCGAGAAGGAGGTCGAGGAGGGCGAGGCTCATCCTCTCTTCTTCCTGCCGTACGGCGTCCCCTCGAGCGGCAGCTCCGTCCGGAGGAGGCCGTCGCGGAGGAAGTAGGCGCCGGCGACCGCGGGGGCGGTGGGGATCGTCGCGATCTCGCCGAGCCCCTTGGCGCCCCGGGCGAGCGGCGACGGGTTCTTCTCGACGATGACGGCTTCGATCGGGGGGACCTTCGCCGCCCTGAAGAGGCCGAGCGTGCCGTACTTCACCTGCGGCTCGCCCTCCTTCAGCGGGAAGTCCTCCGTGAGGGCGTAACCGAGCCCCATGACGACGCCCCCCTCGATCTGCGACTCGACCTGGACGGGGTTGATCGCCCGGCCGATGTCGTGCGCCGCGACGACCTTCTCGAGCATTCCCTCGTCGTCGAGGAGGACGACGTGGGCCGCGTAGGAGTAGGCGACGTGGCTCACCGGGTTCGGCTTGTCGGAGGCGAACGGGTCGGTGACCCCCGAGAACTCGGCGTGGTACTCCTTCCCCTCGAGCGCCTCGAGGCTCGCCCCGTCGAGGTCCTGCTTCAGCGCCCGGGCCGCCCGGCAGGCCGCCTCGCCGGTGAAGAGCGTCTGGCGCGAGGCGGTCGTCGTCCCGGCGTTCGGGGAGGTCGAGGTGTCGGGCGTCGCGACGACGACGTGCTCCCAGTCGAGCCCGGCGATCTCGGCGACGAACTGCATCAGGACCGAGGCGAGCCCCTGCCCCATGCAGGCGGCGCTCGTGTAGATCACCGCCTTCCCGTTCTCCACCTTCAGCCTCACGCGCCCGACGTCGGGGAGGCCGACGCCGATGCCGGCGTTCTTCAGCGCGACCGCGATCCCCGCGTCCGGCCGCTTCTCGCAGAGCTCCTTCACGGCGAGGAGGCACTCCTTCAGCGCCGTCCCGTCGTCGCAAACCTGCCCGTTCGGGAGGACGTCCCCCGGCTCGACGGCGTTGCGCCACCGGATCTCCCACGGGCTGACGCCGACCTCCTTCGCGAGGAGGTTCATGCACGACTCGATCGCGAAGCACGACTGCGTGACGCCGAAGCCGCGGAAAGCCCCGCCGGGCGGGTTGTTCGTGTAGACGCCGGTCCCGGTCATCTCCACGTTCGGGATCGTGTACGGCCCCGCGCCGTGCGTGCAGGCCCGCTGGAGGACCGGGCCGCCGAGCGAGGCGTAGGCGCCGGTGTCCTCGAGGAGGTTCGCCTTCACCGCCGTGACCCGCCCCTCGGCGTCGGCCGCGACGACGTACTCCATCTCCATCGCGTGCCGCTTGGGATGGACGCGGATCGACTCCTGCCGGTCGAGAGTCACCTTGCACGGCGAGCCCGTCTTCCAGGCGAGGAGCGCGGCGTGGTGCTGGACGATGAGGTCCTCCTTGCCGCCGAACCCGCCGCCGACGTAGGCGCTGATCACCTTCACCTTCTCCGGCGCAACGCCGAGGACGCCGACGATCCCCTTGTGGTCGTCGTAGATGCTCTGCGTCCCGGTGTAGACGGTCATCGTCCCGTCCTCGCCCGGGATCGCGAGGGCGCTCTCGGGCTCCATGAAGGCGTGCTCGGTCTCGGGCGTCCGGAACGTCTTCCGGATGACGTGCGCGGCGGAGGCGATCGCCGCGTCGGGGTCGCCCCGCTTCAGGACGGTCCTCGCGAGGAGGTTCCCCTTCGGGTGGAGCTTCGGAGCGTCGTCGTCGAGCGCCCGGCGGGCGTCGACGAGGGGGGGAAGGGCCTCGTAGTCGAGGCGGATCCTCTTCGCCGCCTCCTTGGCGATCTCGCGCGTCTCGGCGGCGACGAGGGCGATCGCGTCGCCCACGTACCGCGTCTCCTCGCCGACGGCGATCATCGCCGGCCAGTCGTGGATGATGTGCCCCTGGTGACGCTCGCCCGGGACGTCGGCCGCGGTCATCACGGCCCTGACCCCCGGCGTCGCGAGCGCCTCGCTCGCGTCGATCCCGAGGACCTTCACGCGCGCCTTCGGCGCGCGGAGGACGGCCCCGTGGAGCATCCCCGGGACCTTCATGTCGTCGACGTAGACCGCGCCGCCGAGCACCTTTTCGCGAGCGTCGGCCCGGAGGATCTTCGCGCCGACGGTGAGCGGGACGGAGTGCTCGTCCGGGAGCGCCTTCCCCCCGCGGAGAAGGCGCGCGGCGTCGAGAATCCCCTTCTCGATCTTCACGTACCCGGTGCAGCGGCACATGCTGAACTGGAGCGCCTTCGCGACCTCCTCCGGCGCGGGCTCGGGGTGGGCGTCGACGAGCCCCTTGGCCGTCATCACCATCCCGGGCATGCAGAAGCCGCACTGGACGGCGCCGGCGTTCCCGAAGGCCCAGGAGTAGACGTCCTTCTCCCGCTCCGAGAGCCCCTCGACGGTGACGACGCTCTTCCCGGCGACCTTCGCCGTCGTCGTGAGGCAGGAGCGGGTCGGCTTGCCGTCGACGAGGACCATGCAGGCGCCGCACGACCCCTCGGAGCATCCGTTCTTGACCGAGGTGAGGTCCAGATCCTCCCGGAGGAAGGTCAGGAGCTTCACGTCCCTGCCGGCCGCGACCTCCTTTCCGTTTACGCGGAAGGAGACGGAAACCGCGTCGGTCGTCGCCGCGCTTGCCGGATCGTTGACCTGAAGCGTCGACATGGGGCACCTCCCGGGATCTCGAGTCTAGGCCGTCGTGGGCCAGGCGGCGCGGCCCTTAGCGGGCCACGGTGAGGATGGTTCCGATCTCTTCCGGGGTGCGTCCGACGACCGCCTGGTAATTCCCGCGGTCGGTGGCCCCCTCCGTGATCATGAGGAGGACGGTCTTGTCGGGCCCGAGGAGGCCGGCGTCCCGGAACCCCGCGGTCGAACCGTCTTCGTGGAGGGAGGCGAGCGCCCCGAGAGCGGCGGCGCCGGTCTCCCCCGCGACGACGCCCGCGTCGGCGAGCCCCCTCATCGCTTCGCGGGCCCGCTCGTCCCCGATCGAGACCATCCAGTCGACCCCCGTCGAGACGCGCGGCCAGGCCACGGGCGAGGGAAGGCCGCAGTTCAGGCCGACCATGATCGACCGGTGGGGGCCCGGGACGGAGGTCATCTCGCCCGCTCTCGCCGAGACCTGGATGCAGTTCGCGTCCGCGGGCTCGACCCCGACGAGCGCTCCCTTCCACGGGCGGCTCCGGTAGTAGCTGACGGCGGCCGACATGAAGGCGCCGACGCCCATCGGGACGACGACCACGTCGGGCGCGCCGACGCCGGCGGCCGCGAGCGCCTGCTCGATCTCCATGAAGATCGTCGTGTAGCCGTCGACGACGCGGCGGGGCGTCACGTCGTACCCGGGCCAGGAGGTGTCGGAGATGACGAGGCACTTCTCGCCCGCCTCCTCCGCCGACCGGGCCACGGCGGCGTCGTAGTCGCCGTCGACGACCGTGACCTCCGCCCCCTCGTTCTGGATGGCGTGGATGCGGGCGGGGACCGTCCCCTTCGGGACGAAGATCCGGCAGGAGAAGCCGAGGAGGCGCGCCATGAAGGCGACGGCCCGCCCGTGGTTTCCGTCCGTCGCCGCCGCGAGCGAGAAAGGCCGCAGGTAGGCGATGCGGCGGGAGAGGTCGTTGATGTTCGCCCACGGCTCCGGCTCGAACCCGAGGTGGTCGCAGAGCGCCCGGTACGTCGCCCACGACGCGCCGAGGATCTTGAAGCTCGGGAGGCCGAGCCTCTGCGTCTCCGCCTTCACGAGGACCCGCCCGACGCCGCAGCGCCGGGCGAGCTCCGGGCAGTCGTAGAGCGTCGTCGCGCGGTAGGCCGGCATCCGCCGGTGGAAGGTCCACACCGACGGGTCGGGCACCGGCCAGCGGTGTTCGGGCTTCGCGAGCGGGTTCCTGAGGAGAGTCGCTTCCGCGGAGAGGGTCGTGGCGTTCATCTTCGGCCTCCGGGGTTTCGGGCGGAGCGGTTCGGGGCTCGTTCCCCCGTCAGGGGACGACGTGGGTGCCGGTCTTGCCGGCGAGGGCGAGGCCAAGGTGCGCGGGGTCGGTGATGATCGCCTCGCGCCCGCCCCCCTCGAGGAAAGCGATGACGGCCTGGATCTTGGGGAGCATGCTCCCCGGCTTGAAGTGCCCCTCGGCGCAGTACCGCTTCGCCTCGGCGACCGTCATCCGGTCGAGGTCGCGCTGGTCGGGCTTGCCGTAGCTCAGGCAGACCTTCTCGACCGCGGTCGAGATGACGAAGAGGTCGGCTCCCAGCTCGCGCGCGAGGAGGCTCGAGGCGAAGTCCTTGTCGATGACCGCGCTCGCGCCCTTCAGCATTCCCGTTCCGTCGTCCACGACGGCGATCCCGCCGCCCCCGGCCGCCACGACGACGAAATCGGCGTCGAGGAGGCTCTTCACGGCAGCGAGCTCGACGATCTCCTTCGGGGCCGGCGAGGCGACGACGCGCCGCCAGCCGCGCCCGGAATCCTCGACGACGTCCCAGCCGTCCTTCTCGCGGTGGAACTCGGCCTTCTCCTTCGAGAGGAACGACCCGATCGGCTTGTTCGGTTTCGCGAAGGCGGGGTCGTCCCGGTCGACGAGGCACTGCGTGACGACCGTGGCCGCGCCCTTCTCGATGCCGAGCCTCTTGAACTCGTTCCCGAGGGCGAGCTGGATGTGGTAGCCGAGGGCCCCCTGCGTGTCGGCCACGCAGGAGTCGAGCGGCACCATGTGCAGCTCGGAGGCCGCCAGCTCGGAGCGGCGCAGGATGAAGCCCACCTGCGGCCCGTTCCCGTGCGTGATGACGAGCCGCAGGTCGGAATCCGCGACGAGCGGCGCGATGTGGCGGCACGTTTCGGCGGCGGCCTGGTACTGGTCGGGGACCGCCTGGTGCTCCTTGTCGGTGATGAGGGAGTTGCCACCGATGGCGATGACGGCCGTACGGGTCACGCGAGCCTCCTTGCGTCGGCGCGGCCGCGGGCCGTGCCGGATGCGTCGTGGTGGGGACGGGGGGCGTTCAGAAGCGCTCCCAGAGCGCCGTGGCAAGCCGGCGGCTCTCGCCCGCGAGAGCCTCCTCGTCGACGTCGATCGCGAGCTTCCGGCCCTCCATGAGGACCCGCCCGCCGCAGATCGTCGTGTCGACGACGGCCTGCGAGAGGCCGAAGACGAGGTGGCCGAGGACGGTGGCGTCGTTCAGCGGGGTCGGCGGGAGGTAGTCGACCAGGATCACGTCCGCCGCGGCCCCCTCGGCGAGGGTCCCGATCGGGAACCCCCAGAGGGCGGAGGCGATCCTCGGGTTCTCGACGAAGAGGGCGCCCGTGAGCTCCATGAAGCCGCAGCTCGGGTTCTCCTGGCGGAGGTGCTGCGCCCAGAGGCCAACGCGGAGCTCCTCGAGCATCGCGACCGTCATCGCGTCGGTCCCGAGGCCGACGGGGACGCCCCGCCTCACGAGGCCGAGGACGTCCGCGATGCCGACCGCGTTGTTGAGGTTCGACTGGGGGTTGTGGACGACCCAGGCGCCGCTCGCGGCGAGGAGGTCCATGTCCGCGTCGTCGCAGTGGACGGCGTGGGACGCGATGCTTCCGGGGCCGAGGATCCCGTGCGCCACGAGGCGGGCGGCCGGGCTCTTCCCGAAGCGCTCCCGGTTCGAGGCGACGTCGGACGCGGCTTCGGCGACGTGGACGTGGAAGCCGACGCCGAGGTCGTGCCCCATGCGCGACGCCTTCGCAAGAGTCTCGTCCGAAAGGGTGAAGGCCGCGTGGAGGCCGAAGAGGGCGCGAAGCCGCGGGTCGTTCGCCGCCGCGCTCTCGCGCGCGAAGGCGGCGTTCTCCTCGAGCCCTTCCGCCGTAACGGCCTCGCCGTCGCGGTCGGAGACCTCGTAGCAGAGGCAGGAGCGCAGTCCCGACTCCTTCACGGCCCTCGCGATCCGGCCGAGCGACCCGCGGATCGCGCCGGGGCTCGCGTGGTGGTCGACGAGCGTCGTCGTCCCCTTCCGGATCGCGTCGAGAAGGATGACCTTCGCGCTCACCTCGACGTCGTCGAGGGAGAGCTTCCGGTCGAGGCGCCACCAGAGGTTCTCGAGGACCTGCTGGAAATCGGCGCTCGGGGCGGCCTTCCCGAGGCCGCGGACGAGCGTCGAGTAGTAGTGCATGTGGGCGTTCACGAGCCCGGGGAGGACGAGCTTCCCGCGGGCGTCGATCTCGCGATCGAACGGTCCCGGGATCTCTCCCGCGGGCGCGATCCGGGCGATGCGGTCCCCTTCGAGGAGGAGGGCCTGCCCCTCGAGAACCCGGCAGGGGTTCCCGAATGTGACGAGCGTGCCGTTCCGAATCAAGGTCCGCATCGGGGCCTCCGTCTCTGAATGGGTCGGGCCAGCGGGCTCACCCGAGACCCACCTCCGCGTTGAACTCCTCGATGAGCCGGTCGAAGTGGACGACCTCGTCCTCGAAGAGCTGGCGCCAGTACTCCGGGTCCCACTGGGCCTGGATCTCCTCGTAGGTCTTCCCCTGCTGCTCGACCCACGTGTAGTACTTCAGGTTGTGGATCGCCTTGCGGTCCTGGTAGTTCAGCTCCTTGAAGTAGTCCACCGACTGCCGCTCGAGGCTTCCTGCGTAGGTCCGCACCGCGTCGACCGCCGTGAACGGCCCGCGCTCGGCCGTCAGCTCCGCGAGGCGGGAGAGATACATTTCCGCGCTGTCGGTGAAGACGGTCATGACGACGTCGTTCTCGTCCAGCTCCCAGTACTTCGCGGCCTTGATCGCGGCGAGGACGTTGCAGATGCACGAGATCCCGAGGAGGTCGAGCTTCCCGACCGCGTCGGCGGGGGCTCCCGCCGCAACGAGGAGCTCCCGGCCCTCCGGCTCGTTGAAGAGCCGGAGGAGACGCATGCAGTCCTCGTCGTCGATCGCGGCGACGGCGTCGGTGTTCCTCACGTTGTGGACCCAGGGGACGTGCTTGTCGCCGATCCCCTCGATCCGGTGGCCCCCGAACCCGTTCAGGAGGAGCGTGGGGCACTGGAGAGCCTCGGTGGCGACGGTCTTCACGCCCGGGCACTTCGTCTTCAGGTAGTCGCCCGCGGCAATCGTCCCCGCGCTGCCGGTCGCGCTGATCCACGCGGCGAGGCGCGCCTTCGGCCCGCGCACCGCCGCGTAGGCTTCCTCGACGGCGGGACCGGTCACGTTGTAGTGCCAGATCGGGTTCCCGAACTCGTCGAACTGGTTGAAGACGACGTTGACCGGGTCGTTCTTGAGCTCCCAGCACTTGTCGTAGATTTCCTTGACGTTGCTCTCGCAGCCCGGCGTCGCGATGACCTCGGCCCCGATCTCCTTGAGCCAGTCGAACCGCTCCTGCGACATCTCCTGCGGGAGGATCGCGACGGCGTGGCAGCCGAGGATTGCGGAGTCGAAGGCGCCGCCGCGGCAGTAGTTCCCGGTCGACGGCCAGACGGCCTTGTGCCTCTCCGGGTCGAACTCGCCGCTGACGAGGCGCGGGACGAGGCAGGCGAACGCGGCCCCGACCTTGTGGGCGCCCGTCGGGAAGTACTTCCCGACGAGGCCGACGATCCGTGCCTTCACGCCCGTGATCTCCCTCGGAATCTCGAGGTAGTTGACCCCGCCGAAGAGTCCCGTCTCGTGGTCGTTCTTCCAGGTGATCCGGAAGAGGTTCGCCGGGTTCACGTCCCAGAGTCCGACGCCCTCGAGCCGCTTCTTCTGCGCCTCGGGGACGAGGGACGGCTCGCGCATCTGCCGGAAGGTGGGGATGACGATTCCCCGCTCCCGGCAGCGCTCCGCCGTCCGCTTCCGGACCTCGGTGTCGATCGACTTGACGATTCGCGACATGGCGGGCCTCAGAGGATCAGCTTCCGGCCGCGCGCGACGATCTCGTCGAGCTTCGCTGCGGGGTCGGCGATCCGCTCCAGGAACATGAGCGCGCTGATGACGAACGGCTTGTACGCCGCCTCCTGGTAGGTCGGGATCCGGTACTGCTCGAAGACTTCGGCGCTCACCTCGCCCGCCTTGCAGCTGACGTCGGTGATGTCGGCCGGGAGGCAGTGCATGTAGAGCGCCTTGCCGCCCTTCGTCAGGTTCATCTTCGCCCTGTCGCACTCCCAGCCCGTGAACTTCGCGTTGTTCGCGAGGCATTCCTTCTCGAGCGCCTTGAGGCCGTCCTTGTCGTTCTTGTTCAGGAGCTCGGTCCGGCGCCCCATGACCTCGTAGGGGGCCCACGACTTCGGGTAGACGATGTCGGCGCCCGCGAACGCGGCTTCCATGCTGTTCACGATCTCGAAGGAGCCGCCGGTCGCCGCCGCGTTCTTCTTCGCGACCTCGATCACGTCCGGGATCAGGCCGTAGCCCTCGGGGTAGGCGAGGCTCACGTCCATCCCGAAGCGGGTCATCAGGCCGATGATCCCCTGCGGCACCGAGAGCGGCTTTCCGTAGCTCGGGCTGTAGGCCCAGGTCATCGCGATCTTCTTGCCCTTGAGGTTCTCGAGGCCGCCGAAGTGCTCCTTCAGCCAGGCGAGGTCGGCGAGCGACTGCGTCGGGTGGTCGACGTCGCACTGGAGGTTGATCAGGCTCGGGCGGCGGTGAAGGACTCCCTGATTCGTCCCGTCGGTCAGGGCGTCGCCGACCTCGCGCATGTACGAGTTCCCCGCGCCGAGGAACATGTCGTCGCGGATGCCGATGACCTCGGTGAGGAACGAGATCATGTTCGCCGTCTCGCGCACCGTCTCGCCGTGGGCCACCTGGCTCTTCTGCTCGTCGAGGTCGGCGAGCGAGAGGCCGAGCGCGCTCGCGGCCGAGGCGAAGGAGAAGCGGGTGCGCGTGGAGTTGTCGCGGAAGATCGAGATCGCGAGACCGGTGTCGAAGGCGCGATAGGAATAGCCCTCCTGGTGGAGGCGCTTGAAGGCCGTGGCGAGCGTCAGGATCGCCTTGATCTGGTCCTCGGGGTGCTCCCAGGTGAGGAGGAAGTCCTTCTGGAAGAGGTCGGACTTCAGGCCCTTGAATTCGGCGGCGAGGTCGAGGATCGCTTTGGACGGCATGGCGTTCTCCTTCGTCTTGGCTCAGTCGTGATGCGAGTGAAGCTGTCCCCGGCGCGCCGCCGGGTCGACGAGGTCGCCGTCCTTCACGACGGGCTCCCCGTGGACGAGGACGTGGCGCAGGGTGAGTGTCGAGGTGAAGCCGGGGAAGGGTTCGTAGACGTTGCTCTCCGTCCCGCGGACGGGCCGGGCAGGCCCGTTCGGGTCGAGGACGACGACGTCGGCGTCGAGGCCCGGGCGGAGCGCTCCCTTCCGGCCGTCGAGGCCGAGCCGCGCGGCGGGATTCTTCGAGAGGAGGAGCGAAATCTCCGCGGCAGCCCGGGCGGGCTCGCCGGCCCAGAGCCTCCACGCGTGGTGGAGGAGCCCGCCGACGCCCGGCAGGCCGTTCGCGACGGTCCGCACGTCCCGGCCGTCCCAGTCGTCCTTGTCTTCCTTCCGGAAGGGGCAGTGGTCCGTGGCGAGAAAGTCGAACGCCCCTTCGCGGGCGAGCTCGCGGAAGTGGTCTCGATTCCCGCGGAGCGGAGGCGAGCAGAGCCAGCGGTGGCCGTCGGGCCGGTCCAGCCAGGTCTCGTCGAGCCAGAGGTACTGCGGTCCGGTCTCG
Source organism: Thermoanaerobaculia bacterium (assembly GCA_017999215.1). GTDB lineage: Bacteria > Acidobacteriota > Thermoanaerobaculia > UBA5066 > UBA5066 > UBA5066. Next base: position 16,344 of record JAGOBQ010000007.1, on the reverse strand, counting down.
CAGGTGACGTCCTGCCGGGCCTTCGCCTCGCGAATCCTCTCCGCGGCGGCGACGGTCGAGACGTGGACGACGTGGAGCGGGACCCCACGGCGCGCCGCCAGCTCGAGGAGCGCCTCGACCGCCGCGACCTCCGCCGCCTCCGGCCGGAGCCGTGCGTGGGAGGAAGAGCGAGAGAGATCGAGGGCCGACGCGTCGATCGACTCGAGCAGGGCGTCGTCCTCGCAGTGGAGGAGGAACCGGACGCCGAGCGGCCCGAGGCGCCGGAAGACCTCCTCGAGGCGCTCGAGGTCCGAGAAGAGCCCCGCGCCGCGGTAGGTCGTGTAGAGCTTGAAGGTCCGGTAGCCCGCCCGGACGAGCGCCTCCATCTCCGTCCAGTCGGCCGCCTCGAAGCGGGTCGGGGTGAGGTGCCAGGCGACGTCCGCGTGGCACTTCCCCTCGGCCCTCGCCCGGGCGACGCGAATCGCGTCGCCGAGCGACCGCTGCGGGTCCTGGGTGACGAAGGCGCAGAGCGTCGTGACGCCGTTCTTCACGGCCACCCGCGTCCCGCTCTCGTAGTCGTCCGCGAGCTCGAAGCGGCCGATCCGGTCCCCGACGTGGACGTGGAAGTCGACGAGACCGGGAAGGACGAAACATCCGGAGGCGTCGATCTCCCTTTCGGCAGGCCCGAGACCGCGGCCGACGGCGGAGACGCGTCCGCCCTCGAGGAGGAGGTCCGCGTCCACGACGAGGCCCTCCGAGGCCACCCGGCCGTTCCTCACGAGCGTTCTCATGCGCGCCTCCCGCCGTCTCCGCCGGTCGTCAGAAGTGGATCTCCGCCTGGAACGTCGGGGCGGAGGTCGTGTGGTTCGGGCGCGTCGTCGACGTGCCCGGGACCGGGATCGGCGAGGGGTTGCCGAACTTGTGGTACCAGAGCTCGTAGCCGGGGCCCATCGATATCGTCCCCTTCTTGATTCCCAGGAGCGCGCCGACGTCGAACTGCCAGGTCATCCGGGAGAGGACCTCCGTCTCCGTCTCGACCCCGACCGCGTCCTTCCCCTTCGGGAGCGTCGCGTAGGCGAAGCCCTTGAAGGTCGAGCTGACCTCCTTGCTCAGCGCGATCGGCAGCCCCCAGGTCAGGTTGAACATCACGGTGCCGTCGAACTCGACGTCCCTCTGCCCCGTCGCGGCGAAGGCGTTGTGGGTCCACTCCTTGTAGTACCAGACGCCGAAATCCGCGAAGCCCTTCTTCGGGTTGAGGTTCACGGTCGGCCCGACGACGATCATCCGCTTCCCGGGGGCGAATCCCGTGTTCTTCGAGTTGAGGTCGCCCCCGACCGTGACCGAGACGTCACGGACGAGGCCGCTCTTGATCCCGGCCTTGAAGGCCTTGTTCAGGCTGAGCTGGTGCCGGTAGGTGACGTAGATCTCCTGGGCGCCGCCGGAGGTCGCGCCGTTCGCCGGGTCGTAGCTGTTCGACATCAGGACGTCGACGTTCAGGAAGTTGCTGCCGAGGGAGTAGCGGTTTGCCACCGTGAACTGGGCGACGTTCTTGATGATGTCGTGGTCGATCGCCGGGTCGTTCACGTGGTAGCAGTAGCGGTAGCCCACCAGAAAGTCGGTCCAGTCCGCCGCCGGCGCCGCGGGAGCGGCCGCGAGGGAGAGGAGCGCGAGGGCGGCGAGGAGTCGGTTCGAGGGGGTCTTCATGGTCCTAAGTCCGTTTCCTTCGTCGTTGGTCCGTGCGGGCGGAGCGGGCCGCGTCAGGCCTCGGCCTTCGCCGAGGCGGCCTGGCTCTCCGAGGCCGCGGCCTCGGCGCCCTTCAGGCCGTTGAAGAAGGCGTTCAGCGCGACGGCGACGATGGAGCAGAGGAGGATGCCGCTGTGGAGGAGCGGGCTCAGCGCCTTCGGCATCTGGGAGAAGAACTTCTCGGCGACGAGCGGGATCATCCCGAAGCCGACGGCGAGGGCGACGATGTAGAGGTTCAGGCGGTTCTTCGCGAAGTCGACGCCGCCGAGGATGCGGATCCCGGTGGCGCAGACCATGCCGAACATGACGATGCCGGCGCCGCCGAGGACGAACTGCGGGACCGACGCGACGACGAACGCGAGCTTCGGGACGAGGCCGAGGGCGAGGAGGAGGACGCCGCCGACCGCCGTGACCCACCGGCTCCGCACGCCCGTGACGCCGACGAGGCCGACGTTCTGGGAGAACGACGTGTAGGGGAACGTGTTGAAGATGCCTCCGATGAGGGTGCCGAGGCCGTCGACGCGGAGGCCGTCGGAGAGGTCGGACTGGCGGACCTCCTTGCCGACGATGTTGCCGACCGCGAGGAACATGCCGAGCGACTCGATCATGACGACGACCATGACCATGCACATCGTCAGGCAGGCGACGAGGTCGAAGGTCGGCATCCCGAACTGGAACGGGTAGACGACCGCGAACCACTTCTCCGAGGCGAGGCCGCCGAAGTCGACCTTGCCGAGCCCGATGGCGATGAGCATCCCGAGGACGAGCCCCATGAGGACCGCGATGTTCGAGAAGAAGCCCTTCACGAACTTCGTGATCAGCAGGATGAAGACGAGGACGATCGCCGCGACGGCCAGGTGGAGCGGGGCGCCGTAGGAGGGGTTGTCCACCATCGCGCCCGTCGCGAGGTCCCTGATCTTCGGGTTGCCGCCGGCGGCCCAGTTCACGCCGACGCGCATCAGCGAGATGCCGATGATGGTGATGATCGAGCCGGTCACGACGGGCGGGAAGAGCGGGAGCATCCGGCTGATGAGGGGCGCGACGAGGATGCCGAAGATGCCCGCCGCGATGACCGCCCCGTAGATCCCGAGGAGCCCGATCTCCGGGTTCGTCGCCATGACGACCATCGGGCTGACGGCGGCGAACGTGACCCCCATCATCACCGGGAGGCGGATGCCGAACCGCCAGATCCCGATCGACTGGACCAGGGTCGCGATGCCGCACGCGAAGAGGTCCGCGTTGATGAGCATCGCCATCTGCTCCTTGGGGAGTTTGAGCGCGCCGCCGACGATGAGCGGGACGGCCACCGCGCCGGCGTACATCACGAGGACGTGCTGGAGGCCGAGGAGGGTGAGCCGCGTGGGCGGCAGGACCTCGTCGACCGGGTGGATGCCGTTTGTTCTCGACATGCTCTCTCCTCGGGCTCAGATGCCGACGACGTCGGCGGGGGCGTTCGGAAGGGGCGGGAGCGCCGGCTCCGCGTGGAGCAGCGCGATCAGGAGGGCGCAGGCGCCGAGGTCGAGGACCTCGCCTTCGGCGGGCGCCCCCTCGAGGCGGACGTCGAGGACGCGCCACTGGCCCGGCTCGAGGACGACCCGGAGAGCGTCCGACCGGTACTCGGCGAGGGAGGGGTGGCGTTCGAGCCGATGTGCGCGTCCCGCGACGCGGGCTTCGATTGCGACGGTCTCTCCGGAGCGGGTCATTCGGAAGGCGTCGCCCTTCGCCTCGGCGAACCCCTCCGGGTCGAGCCAGAAGGTCGGCTTCTCGCGCCAGGGGGCGCCGGACGTCGGGCAGAAGGGGACGCAGTTGCCGCACTCGTTGCAGGCGTCACCGAGGTTGACGATCTGGGTCCCCTGCTCGACCGAGAGGGTCGTCGTCCCCTTCGGAACCGCGCACCCCCCTTCGACGACGAACGACGGAAGCTCGATCGAGAGCGGAGGGACCGGGTAGGCCAGGTTCGCCCGGTTGGGACAGACGGTGACGCAGAGGCTGCAGACCTCGTCGCAGTCGAGGCACCGGGCGGCCTCGCGGCGCGCTGCGTCGGCGTCGAGCGGCTGGAGGACCTCGGCGAAGCCGCCGCGCTCGACCACCGGGAGCTCCGGGACCGGCTCAGCGGCCGCGAGGCGGGCCTTCTTCGCGAGCATCGCCGCAACGGAGGCGTCCTTCGGCAGGTGCGGCTCGGCGACGGGCCGGACGCCGTGGCGGCGGGCGATCTCCTCGGCCGCGGCCCGGCCGTCGGCGACGGCCTTGATGATCGACGCCGGCCCCCGCACGACGTCGCCGCCGGCGAAGATGCCCGGACGGGAGGTCTCTCCCGTCGCGGCGCGGGCGTCGAGGGTGCCGTCCCTCTTCGCGTCGACCGCGGCGCCGCCGAGGAACTCGAGGGCGGTCTCCTGCCCGATCGCCGTGACGATCGTGTCGGCGGGAAGGACGACCTCGCTCCCGTCGACCGGGACGGGACGCGGGCGGCCGGAGGCGTCGGGCGCGCCGAGCCGCATCCGGGTGCAGGCGAGACCGACGGCGCGCCCGTTCTCGACGACGACGCGCACGGGGGCGAGGAGCGGCATCAGGCCGATTCCCTCGACCTCGCAGTCGTGGATCTCCGCCGGGTCGGCCGGCATCTCGGCGCGGGTCCGGCGGTAGACGAGCGAGACCTCGCCGCCACCGACCAGGCGCTTGGCCGAGCGGGCGCCGTCCATGGCGGAGTTGCCGCCGCCGACGACGAGGACGCGTCTCCCGAGGTCCCGCTTCACCCCCTCGCGAAGGCCGTCGAGGAGCTCGAGGGCGTCGAGGACCCCCTCGGCGTCCTCGCCGGGGATCCCGAGCTTCTTCCCCTTCTGGGCGCCGACGCCGAGGAAGACGTAGTCGAAGCGGGAGTTGAGCTCGTCGAGGGAGACGTCCTTCCCCACCGCCGTGTTCAGGTGGGTCTTCACGCCGAGCGACGCGAGCCGGTCGAGGTCGATCTTCAGCTTGTCGTCGTCGAGCCGGTAGCGCGGGACCGCTCCGCCGACCATGCCGCCGGCGTGGCTCTTCGCCTCGAAGAGCTCGGCTTCGAAGCCGGCCCGCGCCAGGTTCAGGGCCGCCGAGATGCCGGCCGGGCCGGCGCCGACGACGGCGACCTTCACGCCCCTCGGCGTCGCGGCCTCTTCCGGCCGGGAGACGCCGTTCTCGAAGGCGAAACGCTTGATCTCGCGGATCCCGAGCGGAGCGTCGTAGAGGTTCCTCACGCAGCGCTCGGTGCACGGGTGGTCGCAGATGCTGCCCGTGACGCCCGGGAGGGCGTTCGACCGGCGGATGACCTCGATCGCCTCCGTCTCGCGGCCGTGCGCGACGAGCCAGAGGTAGTCGGGGATGTTCTGGTGGGCCGGGCAGGACTCCACGCAGGGGGCCGCGATGCAGTCGAACGGTCCGAGCGCACGCTCCCCCTTGAAGGCGAGGGGCCGCTCGCGGCGGGCGTACCGGCCGCCGCGCCCGTCCGCGACGACCCTCTGGGCGTGCTTCGCGAGGTTCCACCGGCGCCCGCGGCCGCCGGAGGTCTTTTCGACGAACGCGTCGAGGCCCTCCGCTCCCGCGGCGGTCATCGCCGCGCCGAGGTTCTCGAGGTACTGCGCGAGGCGGGCGTACCCGCCCGGCTTCAGGAGGTCGGTGCAGACCGTAACCGGCGAGAGACCGTCCGCGACGAGGTCGGCGAAGTTCCAGGCGTCGGCGCCGCCGCAGAAGCTGATCGGGACGCGGCCGTCGAGCTCGTCGTCCACGAGCCGGGCGAGCGTGAGCGTGAGCGGGTGGAGGGCCCGCCCCGACATGTACATCATCTTCTCGTTCGCAGGGAAGACGGGGCGGTGGTTCACGACCTCGAGGGTGTTCGAGAGCTTCACGCCGAACTCGCGTCCGGCGGCGCGGGCCGCCCCGGCGAGGCGCTTCACCATCGGGAGGGCGTCCTCGAAGCGCGGGTCGTGGCCGAACGCCGCGTCCGGGACCTCGACGCCGTAGCCGAACGTCTCGTTGAGGAGGCCGCGGAGCCGCTCGGGGCCGAGGAGCGTCGGGTTCAGCTTGACCCAGGTGTGGACGCCCAGCTCCCGGAGGAGGTAGAGGGCGATCTTCTCGATCTCGGCCGGCGGGCAGCCGTGCATCGTCGAGAGGGTGATGTGGTCGGAGATCGACGCCGGGATCGCGACGTCGCGAACGCCGGGCCACGCCTTCGCGACGGCCTCGACGGCGGAGGGGATCGACCCGGAGGCGTCGCGGATCGAGGCGATGAACCGCTGGACGCGCTCGCTCCGGATTCCCTCGAGGTTGTAGCCGACGCTCATGGCGAAGAGCGTTCCGGGAGCCGGGAGGGAGAGCTTCGCGGCGAGCGCGTGGACGAGGACCCAGGCCTTCAGGTATTCGTCGAAGCTCTGCTCGAGCTTCAGCTCCTGGGACCACTCGCAGTTGAAGGTCTCGTCGGCCGAGTCGATGCAGGGGCGGCTGATCTCGAGCTCGTCGAGGACCTGGACGGTCTTCAGCTCGACGAAGCGCGCGCCGCAGAGCCAGGCGGCGACGACGTTCTGCGCGAGCTGGCTGTGCGGCCCGGCCGCGACGCCGACCGGCGCCGCGAGCTCGCGGCCGAGGAGACGGGAAGAGAAGCGCGGCTCGGGCCGCGCGAAAGAGCCCTTCGGGATGCCGAGGACCGTCTCGCGCGCGTCGAGCTCGCCGAAGACCCATCGCGCGAGAAGCTCGAGGGGAAGGGGACGGAACGCTTTTTCCACGATCGACCTCCTCGGGCGGGGGGCTCGGCGGAGGCCCGGGGCGGGCGGAAGCCGCCCCGGGCCGGAGGAGCTACTTCGTGGCGACGAAGACGCTGGGGTAGCGGGCGAGGAACGCGGAGCAGTGGATCAGCTCGCGCGTGTCGAGGCACTCGCCGATCTTGTGGGTGTTCTGCTCGATGCCGGTGCCGAAGCCGAGCATCGCGGGGTACTTGTAGGGGCCGCTCTCGATCCAGCCCTTTCCCGCGGCGCCCGGGATCTTCGCGTCCTTCGGGACCGGGAAGCCGACGCCGTCCGTCGAGAAGACCCAACGGTCGACGCGCGGCTCCTTCGTCAGGACACCCCCCTCGCCGATCTTCCCGTCGACGTGCGGGCTCACGACGCCCCTGTACGTCTCCACCGCCGCCCGGATCGAAGGGTGCTCTTCCGGCGTGACCCAGCCGAGGTAGACCTGCGGGTTGTTCAGGACGTAGCCCTTCCAGCTCGCGTCGGTGTAGGTCGGGATGGAGACCTCGACGGAGAGGCCGGCCTCGCGGGCGGCGGCGACCGAGGAGAGGCGCTCGACGTCGGCGACCGCCTGTTCGGGCGTCTCGCCGATCGTCAGGCGGCGGTCGAAGCGGAAGACGAGCTTCTCGGGGACGGCGCAGTCGCTCGGCGTGTCGAGCCGGGCCCACGAGGCGGTCCGGGTGCCGTGGCCGAGGAACGGGTCGTCGAGGAAGCCGTCGCGCTTCTCGTAGGCCTCGGCGGCCTCCTTGACGATGGCGCCTCCGTACTCGAGCGGGTTCTTCCCCTCCCAGGGCATGGAGCCGTGGCACGACTTGCCCGTGACGGTGACCTCGATCTGCATCCGCCCACGCTGGCCGCGGTAGATGCCGAGCGCGCCGCGCTTGCTGCAGCCCGTCCCGTCCGTGAGGATGACGACGTCGGGGATCACCTCGGGGCCGGCCGTCGGGAAGACCTCGCGGCCCAGGTACATCGGGCCGGCGCCGTCATTGTCCTCCTCGCAGGCCGTGCCGTAAGAGCGGACGATCGCGCCGCGAAGCGCCCCTTCGTCCGTGAGCTCCACGAGGATCTTCGTCGCGATGATCGCGGAGATGACGCCGCCGAGCTGGTCGGCCGAGCCGCGGCCGAAGAGGAGGTGCTCCCACTCGGACTCGGGCGGCGTCCAGCCGAGCTCCTTCCTCAGGAACTCCTTGTTGAGCTTCGACGCGTCGACGAGGCCGTCGAAGCAGTCGGCGCCGACGACCCTCTCCTTCCACTGGGCCCGGAGGGGCTTGACGGTGTCGGTGTGGCCGTCGATGTAGACGACCTTCTTCTGCGCGGAGGGGATGCCGTCGTTCGGGTCCTCGACCTGCCAGACGAGGTTGCCGAAGCCGTCGAAGAAGACGTCCTCGGGCTTCCTCACCGCCTGGATCTCGACGATCTTCTTCCGGAGGTACTCGAGGCGCGGGAACTCGTGGTTGGAAGTGCCGCAGAGCGGGTCGCCGCCCTTCTCGTGCGGCTTGTCGACGTAGTCAGCCGGGATTCGGATCGCCTCCGCGAGGATTTCCTTGGCGAGCGGGAGGTACTTCGCGGCGAGCTCGGCGATGCGGGCGTCGAGGGTGGAAGTCACGGCGACGGACGAAGTGAGGGTCGGCATCTTGTCCTCCGGCGGGGTGTCGAGACAGGCGGTGTTGCCTGGTTCGCTGCGGGTCGGGGTCTCGGGGTTCGAGTCCATTCCGTCTTCCCGCATCAATATCGGGCCGCCGGGGGCGAGAGTCAAGAAAATTTTTGCCTAAAGCGAAAATTTTTTCGTCATACGCGTAATCGACTGTGGAAGATCGATTAATTCATCTATATCCAGTAGGATACCGTCGTCGTCCACTTCCAGGAGCGTGATCCGATCGGCATGTCGGGAAAGGATCTCGCGCGCTCCGCGGTCGCCTCGAAGCCCCATGAGCTCCGAAATGAGACTGCATCCGAACCCGACGGGGTGACCCCGACGCCCCGAGCGGCATGGCGCTGCGATCAGGGCCCCGTCCCGAAGAAGATCCGCGACGGCGCGGACCGTCTCGGCCCTCACCCACGGCATGTCGGCGAGGGCGACGAGCCAGCCGTCCGCCTCCGGCGCCGCAGCGACGCCGAACGCGAGGCTCGCCCCCATCCCCTCGGCGGCGCCCGCGAACGCTCGCACCTCGAGCCCTTGCTCGGCGAGGAGGCTGGCGAGCACGGTGTCATCGGGCCGGACGACCGCGAGGGCGCGCTCGACAGCGCCGGCCAGCGTGCGCGCCGACCGGACGCCGACCGGAGTGCCGTCGGGAAGTGGGGCGAGGAGCTTGGCGCCGCCGAAGCGGCGGGAGCTCCCCGCGGCGAGGAGGAGGCCCGCGATGGCCACGTCCTCCTCCCGCCGAACCCGTCGAAGCTCAGCGCCGCGCGGCGGAGAGCCAGGTGTCGAGGACGGTCCCGGGGCGGATGATCGTCTCCTCGCGCTTCGGGCCCGTCGACAGCAGGGTGATCGGGGCGCCGACGGTTTCCTCAAGGGCGGCGACGTAGGCCCGGGCCGCCTCGGGGAGCTTCGCGACGTCGTCGAGACCGACGATGGAGCGATTCCAGCCGGGGAAGGTGCGATAAACCGGCCGGGCCGCCTCGTAATGGTCGGAGCGGGCCGGGACCTCGGTCACCGTCCGGCCGCCGATCTCGTAGGCCACGCAGATCCGGACCTCGTCGTGCTCGTCGAGGACGTCCATCTTCGTGAGGGCGATGGCGTCCAGCCCGCCGACCCTCAGGCTCGTCCGCGCCACGACCGCGTCGAACCAGCCGACGCGCCGGGGCCGCCCCGTCACCGTTCCGAACTCGTTCCCACGGTTCCGGATCCTCTCTCCGGTCTCGTCGAAGAGCTCGGTCGGGAAGGGGCCCGAGCCGACGCGCGTCGTGTAGGCCTTCATGATCCCGACGACGGCGCCGATCGCGGAGGGGGGGATTCCGAGGCCGGTGCAGGCCCCGCCCGGGCCGCAGGACGAGGACGTGACGAACGGGTAGGTCCCATGGTCGACGTCGAGCATCACTCCCTGGGCCCCCTCGCAGAGGAGCCGCGCCCCGGCGGCGAGCCTCTCGTGAAGGAGGGCCCGCGTGTCGGCGACGTGCGCCGCCAGGTCGCGTCCGCACTCGAGGTAGGTCGCGATCGTCTCCTCGACCGAAGGCGCCTCGACGCCGTAGAAGTGCGAGAGGACGGCCGCGTGGTGGCCGAGGAGGGGTCGGGCCAGCGACACGAACCGGTCGGGGTCGACGAGGTCGGCCACACGGATCCCGGACCGGTTCGCCTTCGACTCGTAGGCCGGGCCGATTCCGCGCGAGGTCGTCCCGATGTTCGCCCCGCCCAGCGCGCTCTCCCGCGCGCCGTCGAGGAGCGCGTGCGTCGGGAGGATCACGTGCGCCCGGTCGGAGAGCTTCAGGTTCTCTCCGATCTCGACGCCGGCGGCTCGGAGGCTCGCGATCTCGGAGACGAGCGCTCGCGGATCGACGACGAGGCCGTTCCCGATGACGTTCAGCACCCCCTTCCGGCAGATGCCGGAAGGGATGAGCCGAAGGGCGAAATGGCGGTCTTCGAACTTGACGGTGTGGCCGGCGTTGTGGCCGCCCTGGTAGCGCGCGACGACGTCGAAGGCGGGGGAGATCAGATCGACGACCTTCCCCTTCCCCTCGTCGCCCCACTGTCCACCGACGATCACGACGGCGTTGCGAGACGTGTTCACCCGTCGATTCTACCCGCCGGCGCGCCGCCCTCCGGCGAATGCGAGAATGCCCGACCGATGAGCGAACCCGTCACCCTGACCGGCGAATCCCTCACCCTCGACGAACTCGTCGAGGTCGCGTTCCGCGGCCGTGCCGCCGTCCTCTCCGGGGAGGCCGCCCGCCGCATCGACGCCTCCCGCGCGGTGATCGACCGCGCCGTCCGAGAGGACCGCGTCGTCTACGGCGTCACCACGGGCTTCGGCAAGTTCTCCGACGTCGTCATCCCGCGCGAGAAGCTCCGCGACCTCCAGCGCAACCTCGTCGAGAGCCACGCCGCGGGAGTCGGCGATCTCCTGCCCGCGCCCGCCGTCCGCGCCCTGATGCTGCTCCGGGCGAACTGCCTCGCCCGGGGGTTCTCCGGCGTGAGGCGCGAGACGGTCGAGCTCCTCCTGGCGATGCTCGCGGCCGGCATCCACCCCCGCGTGCCGTCGCAGGGCTCGGTCGGCGCTTCGGGAGACCTCGCGCCGCTCGCTCACCTCGCGCGCGCCGTCATGGGGGAGGGAGAGGTCGAGCATCGGGGGAAGGTCCTCCCCGCGGTCGAAGCCCTCTCCGCGGCCGGCCTGACGCCGGCGGTCTTCGAGGCGAAGGAAGGACTCGCGCTGATCAACGGGACGCAGCTGACGACGTCGATCGGAGGCCTCGCCCTCGCGCGCCTCCTCTCGCTCGTGAAGGCGGCCGATCTCGTCGCCGCGTTGACGACGGACGCCCTGAAGGGGACCGACGCCGCCTTCGACCCGCGGATCCACGCGGCGCGGCCCCACCCCGGACAGGCCGCTTCGGCGAGGAACCTCCGGGCGCTTCTCGCGGGATCGCCGCTGCGAGAGAGCCACCGCGACTGCGGGACGGTCCAGGACGCCTACGCTCTCCGCTGCGCGCCGCAGGTCCACGGGACGGTGCGCGACGCCTGCGCCCACGCCCTCCGCGTCGTGACGACCGAGATGAACTCCGCGACGGACAACCCGATGGTCTTCGCGACCGGGCCGGACGGAGAGGGAGAGCTGATCTCGGGCGGGAACTTCCACGCCGCGCCGGTCGCCCTCGTCTTCGACCTCCTCACGGCCGCGACCACCGACCTGGCTTCGGTCTCGGAGCGGCGGACGGAGCGCCTCGTCAACCCGACGCTGTCGGGCGACCTGCCCGCCTTCCTCGTGAGGGAAGGAGGGCTCCACTCGGGCTTCATGATGATCCACGTGACGGCCGCGGCGCTCGTCTCCGAGTGCAAGGCGAACTCCTTCCCGGCCTCCGTCGACTCGATCCCGACGTCCGCCGGCAAGGAGGACCACGTCTCGATGGGACCGATCGCGGCGCGCAAGCTCGCGCGGAACGTCGCGAACCTCGAGAACGTCCTCGCGATCGAGCTCCTCGCGGCGGCCCAGGCGCTCGACCTCCGGCGGCCCCTTCGCTCGAGCCCGCCGCTCGAGGAGCTCCACGCCCGCCTCAGGGCCCGCGTCGCCCCCTGGGACGCCGACCGGTACGCCGCGGCCGACATGGACGCGGCCCGGGACGTCCTCGTCGGGGAGCTGGACGACCTCCTCGCCCGGCTCGAATAGTCACGAGGGCGAGGCCACCTCGGCCGAGACGAGCTGGTCGGCGAGGCGGAAGGGGAGCGACTCCGCGGGGCCGGCGTCTTCGATGAAGTTCCGCCTCGGGAGCGACCGGAGCGCGGGAGGGAGCGGGGGGAGGCCGAACCGCGGGGAGACGCGGTTCAGGAGGAGCCCCGCTTTCCCGGGCCCGGAAGGGAGGAGCGTCGCGAGCTCGGCCGCCGTCCGGAGCGCCGAGCGGTCGGCCGAGGAGACGACGAGGTAGCGAGCGTCGTCGAGGAGCGCGCGGATCCGGACGCTCCGCTCCCGGAAGCCGTCGTAAAGGCCGTCGAACGCCCGGAAGAAATCCGCGAGGTCGGCGAGGAAGCTGAAGCCGAGGTGCCGGTCGGCGAGGTGGAGGACGACGGCGGCGCCGCGGGAGGCGCCGGAGAGCGCCTTCGAGAGGAGCGAGTCGCTCCGGAGGAACCAGCGGAGGGCGTCGTGCTCGAGGAGCTCGACCATCCTCTCGGGGGACTTCAGGAAGTCGACCCCGCGGGCGGCCGGCGCGGTGTCGAGGACGATCCGGTCCGTCCCGGGGTCGTCGGCGTGCTCGGCGAGCGCCTCGACGCCCATGTACTCCACGACTCCCGGGAGGGCGTCGACGAGCCCGTCGTAGAGCCGGTTCGAGCGGATGCGCGCGAGCGTGGCGGCCGGGGCGACGCGCGCGAGGAGGCGGTCGAACGTCGCGCGCGGGTCGATCTGGAGGACCGAGAGCGCGGCCGCGCCGGGGAGGTCGATCCGGACCGGACGGTCGAGGCGGCCCTCGATTCCGAGCGCCTGCGCGAGACGACGGGCGGGATCGACCGTCAGGACGAGGGTCCTCTGGCCTGCGCGCGCCGAGGCGATCCCGACCGCGGCCGCGAGCGTCGTCTTCCCGACGCCGCCCGGTCCGGCCAGGACGACGAGCGGCTCGTCGCGCAGCGCCTCGTCGAGGTCGAGGTCTCCGGGGCCGGGCGGCGGCGGAGACGGGCCCCGGCGCCGCGGAGGCGGAGATCCTTCGAAGGCGCGACGGAACGCGTCGAAGAACGCCTCGTCGAGCGCGAACGGACTCTCGGGGGCGCCGCGCGGAACGTCCAGCTCCGGGACCCGCACGGTGGGAAGCTCCCCGCGCGGAAGGGTGCCGGCACGGCCGCTCCGGCCGACGCGGTTCACGACGAGGAGGCCTGCCCGAAGACCGGCGCGGGCGCGGGCTCCGTCCACGAGCTCCTCCGCCTCGCGCGCCGCCAGCTCGGCCGGCTCGGCGACGACCACGAGCGCCGCGCTCCGATCGTCCGAGAAGAGGGTGTCGAGGTCCGCGGCGATGCGGTGGATGGGGCCGGCCGGGACGACGCGGAGGACCGTGCGGGGCATCGAGAGGAGCGAGAGCGCGTGGCCGGTTGCCGGGGCGTCCACGACGACGAGGTCGAAGCGTCGCTTCTTCGCCAGGAGGAGCTCGCGCAGCTTGCCGAGGAGGAGGAGGTCGGGGAGACCGGGCGTGGCGCGGGTGAAGTAGCGGAAGGTCGGCGAGGCGAGGATGCGTGTCGCCACGAACCCGACGGGGGCGATCGTCCGGATGAAGTCGACGAGGAGGGCGTCGAACTCGGCGGTGACGGTCCGGAGGCGCGGGGCGAGCTCCGCCTCCGCGTAACCGTGGTCGGGGTGGCCGAAGAGCGCGGCGGCGTCGCCTCGTCCGTCCGTGGAGACGAGCAGGACGCGCCGCCCGGAGGCGGCGGCCCGCGCGGCGAGCGCGGAGGCGACCGCGGTCTTGCCGACGCCCCCCTTGCCGGAGACGAAGAGGAGGCGCGCGCCGGAGAGTCCGTCGAGCGGTTCGGCCGGAGCCATCGGCCGCATTCTCCACTCGATTCCCCGCCCGCGAAGCGTGGATAATGGCCGCTCACACGGACGCTGCCCGGTGGGCCCGTTCCCGACGGGCGTCCGACTCGCGTGCGGAAGGAAGGGCGAACGATGGCCGAGCCTCTCATCAAACAGCTCCTGGGACGTGGCGAGGAGGTCGTCACCGAGGTGACGAACCGACTCCTCTCCAACGAAGCCTTCGTGGAGATGCTCAAGAAGGGGATCGCGGTCAAGGAGGTCGTCGACGGGCAGGTGGCGGTCGCGTTGAAGCGGATGAACGTCGCCACGCGCCGGGACCTCTCGCGGATGGAAGCGCGAATCGCCGCGCTCGAGGCGGAGCTCGAGGCGTCGAAGAAGGCCCCGGCGCGACGGAAGCCCGTCCGCCGGAAGGCCGGCTGAGAGAGGACGGCCCCTTGGTCGGACCGGAAAGAGGGGCTCCGCCGCGGCCCCGGCGCCGCCCGGGCGGCGAGGTCGTCGGCTTCACGCCGGCGGCCGGTGCGAAGCCAAAGGTCGCCGTCACCGGAGGGAGCGGCTACCTCGGCGCCCGGTTCGTCCGCGCGCTCTCGGCGCGCGGGGCGTGGGACGTCGTCGTCCTCGACCTCGCGCCCGCGGCGAACACGCCGCCCGAGGTCCGGCATCGCTTCCTCGACCTGAACCTTCCTCACTCCGACGGGACCGTCTTCAAGATCCTGCAGGAGGAGCGCCCGGACGTCCTCGTCCACCTGGCGGGCCTCCGGAGCCCGCTCCGGGACGAGGTCTACTCCCACGAGCTGAAGTCGATCGGGACGCTGAACGTCTTCGGCGCGGCGGGCGAGGCGGGCGTGCGGCGCCTCATCCACTACTCGACGACGATGGTCTACGGCGCCCGGGGCGACAACCCGGCGTTCCTCTCCGAGGAGCACCCGATGCGCGCCGACGTGTCCGACCGCTTCGTGAGGGACTCGGTCGAGGCCGAGAGGCATTGCCGGGACTTCGCCCGGCGCCATCCCGACGCGAAGGTCGCCGTCCTGCGCTTCGCTCCGATCCTCGCCGCGGAGCGGCGGGACTACCGGATCCGCTACCTCGAAGGGCCGGTCGCCCTGACGATGCTCGGGTACGACCCGCTTCTCCAGTGGCTGCACCCGGACGACGCGAGCGAGGCCCTCCTCCGGACGGTCGACACGCCGGAGGCGCACGGCGTCTTCAACGTCGCCCCGGACGGCGTCCTCCCGCTCTCTTCGACGCTCCTCCTCTTCGGGACGGTCTCCGTTCCGCTGCCGCACGGCCTCGCCTACGCGGCCGGCGAGGCGGCGTGGCTGGCCGGGCTGGCCACGGCACCCGGCGCGCACGCCCACTACGTCCGGTTCCCCTGCGTCGCCGACAACGGCAAGGCGCGCCGCGTCCTCGGGTTCTCGCCGGCGAAGACGACGCTCGAGACGGTCGTCGAGGCCGCCCGGACGCGGCGGGGGCGCGGGCGCGCGATCGACTTCGACGCGGTCGCGGAGGTCGTGCGGACCGCGGCGTGGCGCCTCGAGCAGCGGCTCCGCAGGCCGGCGCCGCCGGCCCCCGGCGGGGAGCCGGAGCGGCCGGCGCGTCCCGAGGGGACGCGGAGGACGGCATGACGACGAGAGCCTCGGCCGGCCGTCCCGCCCCGGAAAAGCCGTTCGTACCCAGCCTCGTTCCCGCGGCTCCCGACGCGCAGCTCCTCCGCGACCTCACGGGCGAGGCGGGGAAGCTCCTCGTCGCCCACCCGGAGCTCGCTTCGCCGCGGACCTGGATCGACCTCTGGAACCTCTTCCTTCACCGCAACCAGTCGCTGGAGCTCGACGACTTCGGCTGGGACGAGACGGCGGCGAAGGTCTGGGAGCCGCTCTTCGATTTCCTCTACCGCGTCTGGTGGCGCGTGACGCTGACCGGGGTCGAGAACGTCCCGAACGAAGGGCGCGCGCTCCTCGTCATCAACCACTCGGGGGTCCTGCCGTGGGACGGCGCGATGGTCAAGCACGGCATCGCGCACGAGCACCCCGCGCGCCGAAAGGCCCGGATGCTCGCGCTCGACATGTTCACGACGCTCCCGTTCCTCCAGCCCTGGCTCCGCCAGCTGGGCGAGGTCCGCGCGTGCCCGGAGAACGGCGAGAGGCTCCTCGAGCGGGACGAGCTCGTGGCGGTCTTCCCCGAAGGGGTGAAGGGCGTCGGGAAGTACTTCCGCGACCGCTATAGGGTCGCCCGCTTCGGACGCGGCGGATTCGTCCGCCTCGCGCTGAAGACCCGTTCGCCGATCGTGCCGGTCTCGGTCGTCGGCGCCGAGGAGATCTACCCGATGCTCCTCAACCTCGCGTTCGTCGGGCGGCCGCTCGGCTTCCCCTACTTCCCCGTGACGCCGACGTTCCCGCTCCTCGGGCCGCTCGGCCTCGTCCCCGCGCCGACGAAGTGGTGGATCGACGTCGGCGCGCCGATCGACGCGGGCCTCGATCCGGCCTACGCCGAGCGGCCGATGATCGTGAACGAGGTGACGGACCTCGTCCGGTCGACGATCCAGCGGATGATCGACTCGCGCCTGGCGCGGCGCGGGAACGTCTTCACCGGCGAGTAGCGGGGCTTCAGCCGGTCTGCGCTTCCGGCTCCGTTCGGCGGCGCCGCTTCCCGCGAACGGCCGTCGCCGGACGAAGCCGGAGTCCGTGGCGCTCGAAGACGCGCGAGAGGCGTCCGTACTC